>CAYNFL010000310.1:278-1544 GCA_964396465.1 uncultured Christensenellaceae bacterium | reverse complement strand
AATCGGCGCTGCCCGGCGCGGACGGCGACATCGTGCAGTCCATCGTCCCCTCCGCGACAGACCGCCGCGTACAGATTTTCACGAGCGCGGGCAATCTGTATACCCTCGCGGCCACGGACATCCCTGAGTGCAAGCTCAAAGACAAGGGCAAGCCGCTTTCCGCGATACTCGCGGGTACGGATAAAAACGAGCGCATTGCGGGCGTATTCTCGGTATCGGATTACAACTCGGGCGCGGAGCTTTTCTTTGCCACGAAAAACGGCATGATCAAGCGCAGCAAACTAATTGACTACGACGTGCGCAACAAGCGCATCGCGGCTTGCGGCCTCTCCGCGGGCGATGAGATACTCTCCGTGACGCTGATGTGCGCGGAAAGCGACTGGCTTGCGATCACGAAGAACGGCATGGCGGTGCGTTTCAACTCTTCCGAGGTTTCATGCATGGGGCGCAGCGCGAAGGGCGTCAAGGCGGTTTCGCTTGAAAAGGGCGACAGTGTCGTGATGGCCGCGCCGGTATCCGAGCAGGACGACCTCGCCATATTCACCGACTTAGGCTATGCTAAGCTCACCAAGGCGTACCAGTTTGAGACGCAGCGGCGCGGCGGAAAAGGCGTCAAGGCCGTCACGCTTTCCAAGGCCACCGGCAACTATATCGCCTCAGCTTTTCTCGTGAGCGAGCCGTGCGGTATCGTCGCGACGCAGAAATCCGGCACCAATGTGGAGCTATCTTCCGAGCAACTCGAGCGCGGGCCGCGCACGGGCAAGGGCGCAAGCGCCGTGCTCGTGGTATTAGGCGACGTGGTGGTTTCGGCGGGCAAGTATTTTCTGACGTAAGAGAAGATAATAGCGAAGCGCGTCCATGAGGACGCGCTTTTTATACTGTTGTGCATTTAAACATATAATGGTATTATATCCTTATGAATGTATTGAATATCAGCCGATTGGGAAATCAAATACCCGGAATCGAAGTAGTCGGAATAAACGCCAAAGGGTCAATCATATTAAGCGGTTACGGAGATAAGTTTTGTTTCTCCCAAGGTATCCAGAATGCCCGCAGGTTAGTTTTTTATCTGTATAATCCCGATACCGAGGAACTCAAAACCGACCTCTTCAAGGATTTAAACGTAGTCGATATACCATGTCACGAATATAAATGTATTCATTATTTGGGCAACGGCATCGGGTATTATATTGAAGCTACAGACGAGCAAACAGCGAATATCTTGAGATGTGATTTTAACAAGATTACCTTTGAACGCGTGTATAC
>CAYNFL010000310.1:0-268 GCA_964396465.1 uncultured Christensenellaceae bacterium | reverse complement strand
TGCTCTATCGATATATACCATACCATTCATCTGTTCGCTTTAACAGACCGCTTCATTGCTTTAAAGCTATTCAATAAAGCATCATGTCAAATCAGCGTATATGATACTCAGTCACAAAAACAATACAGCCTTCTCTTCCCGGAAAGCGATGACCTGCGTTATGCCGATATCCATTGCCATGATATCGGAGGAAAACCTCATGTACTGATTATTAAGCACAGCAAATCTGATTGGAAGATGGAGTTTTTTATTCATAAATGGGAGTGGA
>CAYNFL010000309.1:0-1582 GCA_964396465.1 uncultured Christensenellaceae bacterium | reverse complement strand
TGATGATGACGATATCGAGCCTGCATGAATTCAATCCGATGCTGGGGCACAGAGGCTGCCGTCTGGCGGTTACCTATCCCGAAATTGCCGAAATGCAGACGCGCGCCATCATGGAAGCAGCCACAGAAGTATCTGCCGAGAAAGGCATCAGCATTCGTCCCGAGATCATGATACCGCTGGTCGGCGAAGTCAAAGAACTAAAATACGTTAAAGATGTTGTCGTGAAAACGGCTGAGCAGGTAATCAGCGAAACGGGCGTTAAGGTGGAGTACCTCGTGGGTACGATGATTGAGGTGCCGCGCGCGGCGCTGACGGCTGACGAAATCGCTCAGGAAGCTGAATTCTTCTCGTTCGGCACGAACGATTTGACGCAGATGACGTTCGGATTCTCGCGTGACGACGCGGGCAAGTTCCTTGAGGACTACTACAACAAAAAGGTATATGAGTCCGATCCGTTCGCGAAGCTCGACCAGAAGGGCGTCGGCAAGCTCGTGAAGATGGCGGCCGATCTCGGAAAATCCGTCCGCCCGGACATCAAGCTCGGCATCTGCGGAGAGCACGGCGGCGAAGCGAGCTCCATCGAGTTCTGCCACCGCATCGGTCTCAACTACGTGTCCTGCTCACCGTTCCGCGTGCCCATTGCGCGGCTTGCGGCGGCGCACGCGGCGATCATCAACGCGAAATAAGAAGATATCAGGAAATCAATAAAAGAGACGGACGACCGTCTCTCAGGCCGCTGACAAACTTCGTTTGTCAGCGGTTTTTATGTGCATCACCCAACTTTATTATTGCCTTTCTCAGGGGCGGCCCTTTCAAAAGGCATGTTTCCATGCGGAGTCCACTAGGGCGATATCGATATAACTAAGCTTGAGGCTTTATCAACAAGCTGACACACCGGGTGTTCCGGCGTGCCTTTGTTTATTCGGGGCTATTCGATTTCAATGCGGCGCGAGTTCTCGACCTGCGGCTGGCGCGGCACGGTGATATGCAGCACGCCGCCCTCGAGCTTCGCGGTGATGCCGTCGGAAGCCGCGTCGCCGAGGTAGATCGTGCGGCTCATCGAGGTGTAGCGCCGCTCGCGGTGGATGTAGTTCTTGCCCTCTTCGTCCGCCTTCTCGCTGCGCTGCACCGTGATACTGAGGTTGCCGTCGTTCATCTCGAGGCTCACCTCGTCCTTTTTGACGCCCGGCAGTTCGGCCTCCACGGTATACTCCTTATCCGCGGCCTGCACATCCACACGGAACGTATCACGCGCAGCGCGCCTGCCTCCCGTCCACGGGTCGGTGAAGAAGTCGTCCAACATATTGTAAAGCTCCTCAAAACCCGTGGTCGCAAGACCCCTGTTTCCGCGATTTCCCGGAATCAAGTTTGCCATTTTCAATCACTCCTTTTCGCAATGAATTGTTAGCACTCTCAATTGTTGAGTGCTAATTCCTTTGATTTATTATATACCGCTGCGCTTCAAAATAGTCAAGGAAGGTCATACTTTTTTTACAATTATACGATGCGGCTGATCTCAGTCCTCAACTGCTTGATGATGCGCTTTTCGAGCCGCGATATGTACGACTGCGATATGCCGAGG
>CAYNFL010000308.1:0-1597 GCA_964396465.1 uncultured Christensenellaceae bacterium | reverse complement strand
CGGAGCAGACGGACGCTTCGCCGGGCGAAATCAGCGTCGCGCTCACGATGATGGAACTCTCGGGTATCATCAAGCGCGTACCGGGCGGCAAGTATGGCGTATGATTTTTAAGCGGAAGTCAGCGTTAAAATTTCAGCCCTGCGCGTTCATGATATCAATGCTTTTGGGAGACTGACATGAAAAAATGGCTATATTATGCAAACCGCATGAGGCATGTGGTGATCACCATATGCCTCTATTTGCTGCTGTTCGCGTTGTCGGGCGGCAACGCGTCCAACTGGCTGCCTATAGCGTATTCTTCCGTACCCGTATCGTTGGTGGTCACCTCGTTTCTGCACTTTGGCTTCTTTCATCTGCTGTCGAATGTGTACGGCATGGCGGTGTTCGGCTGGGTGCTGTGTAACTGCATGTCGGAAAGAAAAGCCAAAGGGTTGACGTTGCCGCTGCTGTTCGCGGTGGCCAGCGTGATTACCGGAATTTTGCCTTACTATTTGCAGCCGGAGGCATACACCGCGGGCGCGAGCGGCACCGTTTACGCGTTGGAAGCGTATGTGTTTGTGATCGCGTTCGCGGGCCGGGTTGATCCGCTGGCTGTACGGCTCAGGCAGCACAAGCAGTGGCTGGTCATCAACGCCATCATCTCCGTGTTATGGTTATTCAATACGAGCGTATCGTTTTACGGACATTTCAGCGGCGCTGTTGTGGGCGCGATCGTGGCGTTTGCCGACCTGCGAAGGCGCAAAAAAATCAAAATGCTGAACGATAACAGAAGGCAGGCGAGTGGTTCTTAACGCGGCGCTGCTCAATGTTTGCCGGGTTTTTACCGATATTACAATACATAAACCCAACTGTAATAACCTGCATTTACCCATATTGAGGAATTTACGGCTTGATTTTTTTTTAAAGCGATTATATAATTTGCACTCAGGATGAAAGCGGCATGGATGTCCCCTTTTGCCGCATAAAATATTCACAAACGCTTCAGCTTTCGCTTCATCGGGGCGGGTGAAGCGTACCGGGCGTTGCGCCCTAATTCGTTTAATTTGGGAGAACGTATGGCAACACAGAAAAACGCCGCGAAAAAAACAACCGTGCGCAAGGCTTACGACCTCGTGATCGTGGAGTCTCCCGCCAAGGCTAAAACGATCAGCAAGTTTTTAGGCGTGGGATACAAGGTGCAGGCGAGCGGCGGGCATGTCAGGGACTTACCGAAGAGTACGCTCGGCGTCGATGTCGAAAACGGTTTTGAGCCCAAGTACATACAGATCAGAGGCAAGAAGGATGTCATCAGCGCGATGAAGGCGGGCGCGGCGGGCGCAAAAAAAATCTACCTCGCGACCGACCCCGACCGCGAGGGCGAAGCGATATCGTGGCACATTGCGTCGATGCTTGGCGTGGATACAGGCACGGTGGATCGCATCGTGTTCAACGAAATTACGAAGGGCGCCGTAACGGGCGCGATTCAAAACCCGCGCAAGATCGACCTTGCGCTCGTGGACGCGCAGCAGGCGCGGCGCGTGCTGGACAGGCTTGTGGGGTATAAGCTCTCCCCGCTGCTTTGGCGCAAGGTCAAAAAAGGCCTTTCGGCGGGGCGCGT
>CAYNFL010000307.1:0-1606 GCA_964396465.1 uncultured Christensenellaceae bacterium | reverse complement strand
CGATAAAGCGATATTCCCCGGCACGCAGGGCGGGCCGCTGATGCACGTGATCGCCGCCAAAGCGGTTTGCTTCAAAGAGGCCGCGACGCAGGAATTTAAGGCATATCAGGGCCGCATCATCGCGAACGCAAAAGCGCTCTCCGAGTCGCTCATGGCGCACGGCATTCGCCTCGTTTCGGGCGGCACGGATAACCACCTGATGCTGGTTGACCTCACCGATAAGGGTGTCACAGGCAAGGAGCTCGAAGCGCTGCTGGGCAAAGCGAACATCACGGTCAACAAAAACGCGATACCGTTTGATACGCAAAGCCCGTTCATCACGAGCGGCATCCGCGTGGGCACGCCCGCGGTGACGACGCGCGGCATGGACGAGGCGGACATGAAGGAAATCGGCGCGTGGATCGCCGATATCGCGCTTCGCCGCGAGGCCGCGGTGGACGAGGTGCGCGCCAATGTGCTTGCGCTCTGCGCGCGCAGGCCGCTGTACCGCTGAAATCAACCGGCAAGGCAACTGTTTACACTTCGGCCATAAACGATGTGGTATACTTTGCCGGTAACACAGGCATCGGGAGGAACAAATGAAAAAATTTCTGATATTTACGCTCGTATTTGCGGCGCTGGCCGGGATAGCGGGATGCGCATCCGGCGGGAATGCCGGAACTTCGGCGAGTACGGTAACGCCGACGCCCAGCCCCACGCCCGTGGATATCACCATGTCGGGGCCAAAGGAAAGCGTCGGTACGGTGGTATACGCGCTTGCGGAAATGTATATGGAAACCAGCGGCAAATATATCGATTGGAAGCGTACCACGGACGGCAGGGCGGTCGCCTATTGCGCGATCGACAATTCGGACATCGCGGTCATTTCACGCGATATAAAGGAACAGGAACTGTCCACCTACGAGGACGTTAATACCACGCCGCTTTGCACCGAGGCGGTCGCGATTGTCGCAGGGTCGGGCTGCCCGCTGGACAATATCACGATTGAGCAGCTCGCGCAGATATTCAGCGGCGATGTCACCGACTGGGTGGATCTGGGCGGCAGCGGCGCGATCACGGTATACGCGCTGTCCGACAGCACGTCGGTGGGCAACGCTTTTGAGGAGATGGCGCTCGGTCTGGACGAAACCGGTACGCAGCTCAAGCTGGACGAAACGGTATGCGATATCGTCGAAACGGCTGCCGATATGCCCGGGCTGATTACGGGTAATTCGCTGTCCATCGGCTTCATGCCGCTTTCGCTGATCGGCGACAGCGGCGTAAAAATGCTTAAGGTGGAAGGCGTGGCCGCGAGCGAAACAACTGCGAAAAGCGGCAGCTATCCGCTAAGCCGGCCTTATTCCATCGTCACGGTCGGCGAGGTTTCAGCGGACGCGCAGGCGTTCATCGATTACTGCACAGCCGATAAGGAAGCGCTGGCGTACCTTCAGCAGCAGGGTTACATTCTACCGTAAGCGAAGCATAAGATAAATGGAGCGGGGACGCTCCTTTCAGACCGCTGACAAACTTCGTTTGTCAGCGGTTTTTATGTGCGTTACCCATTTTTTAATCGCCTTTCTCATGGCATTGGTCTGCCACTGGCAGGGTAATCTATCGAAAGGCATGC
>CAYNFL010000306.1:0-1609 GCA_964396465.1 uncultured Christensenellaceae bacterium | reverse complement strand
TAAAATTGATTGATAATGCCGGATGTGCGCTTTTATTATATACCGGACACGAGTTTGGTTGCAACCGAAGTTCGCCAAAGCGGTCAGGAAAAAGGAGGCAGTTATTAAGAACTATTCTTATTTTTAACGCATATACTGTCACTGAAATGGAGTGATGACAGTTGGTTTTCATTTCGTATATTGCGGATTTGTTTAGGGGCAGGCTTTGCCTCCGGCACGTTTACGATATGCTCGATATCGCCACCGACCCGGAAAAGGCGATCCGCTATGTGGAATTCGACTACAGCTGCAACTTCAAGCCAAGGGCGTTCGCGTGGCTCTGCGCCGACAGCGCCGTTTCGGATATCCGATACCTCGCCCAAAAACCGTGCCGATGGGATCTCAACCTGAAAGTTAAGAACCTCACGCTGATATCCACTGCGCAGCTGCCCGCTGAATGCGTGAAAGCCTCTGTGGTATACGAAGAACCCAAAGCGTAAGCAGCGTTTTACGACCTGAAATATTCGAATATGACCGCGTCAAAAAAATACTCGCACCACGCGATATCGTCGGTATCGCGTACCGTCCAGCCGACGAGCACGCCGCCCAGCACCCGGTACAGCCGCAGCCTCAGCTTTCCGCGCGCGTCCTCGTGCCGGAAAGCAACAAAGTGCGGCCTTGCGGCCACGCCCGTCAGCAGCGACGATAATATGAACCCCTGCCACCATGGGAGCGAACCGTATTGCCTGCACCCCGCGGCGAGCTGCCCGCGCACGACGCCCGGGCGGTTTTCCTTAAACCACGCCACGATGCCCGGGTGGAACGATTCGACGCAGTACGCACCGCGATAGCCGTCGAGTATCGCGGCGGCCTTCTCGCACAGCATTTTGTTGCGCTTCGTGGTTTTCAGCTCGATGATGAGCGGCACGCGCCCGTTCACGAGAGAAAGCACCTCGGCAAACAGCGGTATGCGCTGATCCGTGCCGGAAAGCCTGCACTGCGCAAGCTCGTTTGATGAGCAGTCCGCAACGTTTTTATCGAAGCCGCACATGCGCTTTAAGCTTTCGTCGTGAAACACCACCACCTGATCGTCCGTCGTGAGGTTGATATCGAGTTCGATGCCATAGCCCGCCGCGATGGCGGCGGCAAATGCGGCGAACGAATTTTCGGGAACGGTATTGCGCTTGTCGTGCAGCCCGCGATGCGCGTAGCGGTATTGCCAGAGCGTCTTCGGCGTTTCCTTCGGATACCTGCCGGGAGCGATTAAAAACAGGTACAGCGCAAACAGCGCGATCAGCATCATGAGAATGATGGTTACTGCCATGATGTTACCTCAGTCCGCGGTGTCATACGCTTCGAGTCTGCTCTTGGGTGCGTCGGGGCGCGAATCGCCGTGCCTCACCATCATCATCGTGAAGAACGCCAGCGCGACGAACAGCGCGCCGTACGGGAACAGCGTCCAGTAGCCCACGTATTGCAGCAAAAAGCCCGAAAGTATGGGCGTCACCGCCTGCGCCGCCATCGAGAAGGTATAATAATACCCGGTGAACCTGCCGATATCCGCGCCTTTGGACATCTCAAGCACCATCGGCAGCGAGTTGACATTGATTGCCGCCCACGCGATACCCGC
>CAYNFL010000305.1:0-1630 GCA_964396465.1 uncultured Christensenellaceae bacterium | reverse complement strand
GTCGTGCCATTGCCTTGTGGGCGAAAACGGGGCGGGTAAATCCACGCTGATCAAGATACTGACGGGAGCGCTGAAACGCACCTCGGGCGAAGTGGTTTTTAACGAGAAGAACTGGGATCCGGCGAGTACGCGCGATGCGATGCGGTCGGGTATCGGATGCTTGTTCCAAGAACTCAATGTGGTCGAACAGCTTCGGGTTGAGGACTATATATGCCTCGGGCTCGAAGAAACGAAGTTCGGTATCATTCGCAAACGGTCGAATGCAAAAGCGTTTGATATGCTAGCAAAAATTGACAAGACAATCAATCCCAAACAGATGATCGAAGACTTGAGCGTTGCAAAGCGTCAGGTAGTGGAAATCGCAAAAGCGCTTGCCATGGATTCAGACGTCATCATTATGGATGAGCCGACTTCGCCGCTATCAGCGGAAGAAGCGCACCATCTTTTCGAGATTATACGCGATTTAAAAAAGCAGGGAATCACAGTTGTTTACATTACGCATCGTCTCGAAGAAGTCATGGAGCTTGCGGATTATGTTACGGTGCTGCGCGATGGCAGGCATATCGATACGAAGCCGCAAAGCGAGATTAAAAACCGTCAGGAACTGATTCGCATGATGATCGGAAAGAACATCTACGAAGACTATATCCCCAACACCGTCAACAAAGAGCATAAGATTATCGAAGTCAAAGGGATGACGAATAAAAAGCTCAAAAATATCGGTTTTGAGCTTTACGAAGGTGAAATACTCGGTTTCTACGGCTTGATCGGTGCTGGAAAAACGGAAATCGCGCGCGCAATCTACGGCCTTGATTCGTTCGATGGCGAACTGCGCATAGAGGGTACCAAAGTATCTTTCGGAAGCCCCGGGAAATCGTTGAAAAACGGCGTTGCGATCGTTCCCGAGGAAAGAAGAACGCAGGGTATCTGCACTTCGCTGAACATCACAAACAATATGCCGATGATGAACTATAAAACCGTTTCCAAGGCAGGCATACTCAGCAACATTAAGCAGAAGCGCTTGGCGCAGAAGTTTATCAAAGAAATCGGTATTGCGTGCCGCAACGAGAACCAGACGGTCGCATACCTTTCAGGCGGGAATCAGCAGAAAGTGGTGGTTGGCAAATGCCTGAATGTCGCGCCCAAGGTATTGCTGCTGGACGAGCCGACCCGCGGTATCGATGTCGGGGCGAAGCAGGAAATCTATCATATCATACGCGACTTGGTGAAACAGGGGTGTTCCGCCATCATTTTTTCCAGCGAACTGACGGAGATCTGCTGCCTTTGCGACAGGATCGGTCTTCTGTACGAAGGAGAAATCAAGGGATTTATGAATAACGATGAGATGATGGATACCCAGAACATCATGCACATCGTGACAGGGGGTACGGTATGAGCGAATCTATTCAAGAAGTACGCCGTTCCAGGCTAAAGTTTACCGCCAACGGCGTTCAGAACCTGACAATGTTCGGGATATTCGTGGTGATCTGGATAATCGGTACGATATTACGGCCGAATATATTCAATACATGGGAGAACATCAGAAACATACTGGTCGCATCGACAAGCGTTATCATTACCGCTTCCGCAGTAACGATGGTGCTGATTAGCGGAAACCTAGATCTTTCAG
>CAYNFL010000304.1:0-1635 GCA_964396465.1 uncultured Christensenellaceae bacterium | reverse complement strand
TGCAAGGTATATTGCAAAGCAAGGTACTGTGTGATATTATGAAACTGGCGATGCAAAGGAGGGGTTCGATTGAATATTCAGCTAAAAAAAGGAGTTTTGGAACTGTGCGTATTGTCGCTTTTAAAAACGGGCGACCGCTACGGGTATGAGCTCGTCGCCGAGATATCCAAAAATATCGAGATATCCGAGGGTACGATCTACCCGTTGCTGCGGCGGCTTAAGGACGAAGGGTATGTGCAAACGTACCTTGAGGAATCGCGCGAGGGGCCGCCGCGCAAGTATTACCAGCTCACCGAAAAGGGGGAGCAGACGCGGCAGGTGTTTTTGCACGACTGGAACGCATTCATTCACGGAGTCAATTCGGTGTTAGGAGGGAACGCGCATGAATAAGCAGGAATTTATGCGGCAGCTGACCGAGGGCTTGCAAAGGCTGCCGAAGGCGAAGGCGGACGATATACTCGCGGATATCGAGGAGTACTTCACGTGTGCCGCGCAGGAGGGGCGAAGCGAGCAGGAGCTTTGCGAACGGCTCGGGGACCCGAAGAAGCTCGCGAAGGAGTATTCCGTTCAAAATTATATTAAGACCGCGCAGCAGGAACGCTCCGCGAAGAATGTCGCGAAAGCGGTGTTCTCCACGGCGGGATTGGGCATCATCGATTTTTTGTACGTCATGTTCGTGGTGGTTACGGGATATATTATACTCGCGTCATTCTACATCAGCGTATGCTCCCTCGGTCTCTCGGCGATAGCCGTTATCGCGGCGAGCATTGTATTCTCCGGTTCACTTGGCATACTCGCCGTATGGTTTGCCATTTTGATCGGCATCGTTTTGCTGGGCTTAAGCGTGCTGGGCTTCATCGGCCTGATGCAGCTCGGAAAGCTGTTTAAGAAAGGGAACATGAAATTTTTAAGTACGATTTCGGAAAGAATTAAAGGGGGAAAGAACAATGAGTAAAACAACGAAGGTGGTGCTGATTGTTACCGGCGTGGTGCTCGCAAGTTTGATCGGCGCAGGGGTACTGCTGAGCGTATATGCCGCGAACATCGGCGGCGGCACGAACATATTTGACGTTTTCAGGGGCAGCCGCGAAACGGTGGACATCAACATCGTATCGGGCGACGAGATCAAGGCGGAGCTGAAGGGCAGCCTGTGGGCGCCCGCAAAGAAGGATGAATACCTGAGCGTGACGGAGCAAGGGGGAGAGCTGATCATTCGGCTGGATTTGCCGACGACATTTTTCAACTGGGCGGATATGGACATCAACGTTACTCTGCCAAAAGACGCGGCGGTCGGATTGAACGTATCGTGCGCTTCGGGGAATACCACGATTCAGCAGCTTGCTTTGGGCGACATGTCGATGACCTTCGCGAGCGGCAACGCGACAATCAGCGGCTGCACGGGCGGCTCGCTCGATATCAGCGCCGCGTCGGGAAACACGAATATCGGGGATTGCACGTTTGACAGCACCCGCGTGACATGCCAGTCGGGGGACATCGGGATTCGCGATACCAAGAGCGCGGTTGCCATCAACTGCACCTCGGGGGAGGTCGATATTCAGGATGTGAAGGGAGCGCTTACGATCGGCAATACCTCGGGCGGCGTGAAGGTAAGCCTCTCGCACTTGGATATCGATC
>CAYNFL010000303.1:0-1660 GCA_964396465.1 uncultured Christensenellaceae bacterium | reverse complement strand
TATTAAAAAGTCCTTTTGCGTTTTCGATGTTGATATCGCACATTTCCTCAAACGAAATGCCCTTGATCTCCGCGAGCTTAGAAAGTACATAGCGCACGTTGGAGGGGTCGTTGCGCTTCCCCCTCATCGGCTCGGGCGACATGTACGGGCAGTCGGTTTCCGCCATGAGGCGGCTTAAGGGAACGGCAGCCGCAGCCTCCGCCACCTTGCACGCGCTTTTAAACGTGACGGAACCCGTGAACGAAACGTGCAGCCCCAGCTCCACGCAGATCTGCGCGGTCTCCGCGCTGCCCGAGAAGCAGTGCATCACGCCTTTTATCCCCTCATACTCCCGCAGCAACGAAAGCGCGTCCTGCGTCGCTTCACGCATGTGGACGATGACGGGCAGGCTCAGCTTTTGCGCCAGCGCAAGCTGCTTGCCGAACACCTCTTTTTGCACGTCGCGCGGTGAAAAGTCGTAATGGTAGTCCAATCCGATCTCGCCGATGGCCACCGCCTTGGGACGCCTCGCAAGCTCGGTAAGCCGCTCGATGTAGTCCGCAGGCGCTTCCGCCGCATCGTGCGGGTGCACGCCGATCGCGGCGTAGATATAATCCGTCTCTTCCGCGAGACGCGCCGCTTTTTCACTGTACTCCAAGTCCGTGCCGATCTCGATGAGACCTTCTATCCCCTGCCCCGGCAGCGCGGCTATCAGCGCGTTTCTGTCCTCGTCGAACTTTTCGCTGAGCAGGTGCGCGTGCGTATCGAAAAGCCTCACGATATGTGCGCGCCGCTCGGCAGCGCGCCTTCGATGGTCACGAGCTTGAGCACGCCGTCCGCCTCCGCCGCGAGCAGCATGCCCTGGCTCTCGATACCGAACAGCTTCGCGGGCTTTAAGTTGGTCACGACGACGATGGTTTTGCCCGCCATCTCCTCCGGGCTGTACCACTTGCGGATGCCCGAGACGATCTGGCGCGTTTCGCCGCCGATATCCACCTGCATTTTGATGAGCTTCTCGCTGCCTTCCACCGCCACGGCTTCCTTCACGGCGCCGACCTTGAGCTGTACCTTTTTAAAGTCATCATAGGTGATGACGCCTTCTATCGTTTCGCCCGTATTTTCGGCAGCGGGCGCTTGCTTCTTTTCCGCGGCGGGCGCTTTCTTGTTTTTTTGCAGCGTGCGGTTGTCGGAGATCGCCTCGAGCGCTTCGAGTTCTTTTGGAATGTCGATACGCGGGAACAGGGGCTCGGTCTGCTTCACGGCAAGGCCGCAGGCCGTGCGCCCGAAAGCAGCCACGCTCTCCCACGAAACCTGCTCTTCGTTTTGGATACCCAATATATCCTGTATGCGCTTCGCCGTACCGGGGATGAACGCCGTCAGCAACACCGACACGATGCGCAGCCCCTCGGCGAGATGGTACATCACGCCCGCTAGCTGCCCTTTTCTCGCCTCGTCCTTGGCGAGCACCCACGGCGCGGTGAGGTCGATGTATTTGTTCAATGTGCCGATATAGTTCCATATCTCCACGAGCGCGTCGGGCAGGCGTAGCGCGTCCATGTGCGCCTCCACCGCGACGGCAAGCGCCGCGCCCTGCTTTTCCACCGCTTCGTCATGCTCCGTGGCTTCAAAGCGCGGCGGTACAATCCCGCCCGTGTACTTCACGATCATCGCGGCGGTGCGC
>CAYNFL010000302.1:0-1679 GCA_964396465.1 uncultured Christensenellaceae bacterium | reverse complement strand
GATGCGTTTTTTGTGGATGCGAAGAAGTAAGAGGGTAAGGACATGAAGGCCTTGGGGAGAGCAAGAGTATGAAGGTTTCGAATATCAGCAAGATTTCTTCCGGGGCACAAAGCATATCCGCTCCCGGAAGCGCGCAGCCCGATACAGGCGCGGGTTTTTCTTTCTCACGGCACATGACGGATTTTGACGACGCACAATATCAGAAGTACCTGAAGGAACTGCGGGAAAAGATTTTCGTCCAGGGTGAGATCATCAAGAGGAAAGCGGACGTCGGAGAATTTTTGCATTATCGCAAACTGATTGCAGAACTGCTGGGTGAAGCAGCAAGCAACGCTTTTGCGTGCGGCCGGACGCGCAGCTTTGATTCAAAGGGCAGAAGAAACGTTTTTGTTCTGATCAAAAAGGTGAACGCCCGGTTGGATGATATGGCTCAGGAGATTTTGGCGGAGCAAAGCGACAATATCGCGCTGCTTAAGATGGTAGACGATATTCGCGGCCTGCTGGTAGATATTTTTTTATAATGATTGACAAGGAGGAGCGGCTATGGAACCCATGGAGGAACTATTCGATCAACAGGAGGATACTCAGCACGGCAGGTATCTGACGTTTAATTTGGGGGAAGAGGTATTTGGGCTGGAAATTAAATATGTGACAGAAATCATCGGTATGCAGCCCGTTACAAAGATACCCGAAGTTGCGTCGTACATCAAAGGCATCATCAATTTGCGCGGTAAAATTATACCGGTTATTGACATGCGGCTGAAATTCGGGAAGGAGCCTGCAGAATACAATGACAGGACATGTGTCGTTGTGGTGGATACGGAGGAGCTTGTTGTCGGGCTGATTGTGGACAGGGTTTCAGAAGTTATGGCCATTGATGACGAAGATGTTTCCCCTCCACCGGATATCCGTACGGGTATTAAAAACCGGTATATTCACGGCATCGGCAAGGTGGACGGCAGCGTGAAGCTGCTGCTGGACTGCAAGATGCTGCTCGATGGCGACGAAGCACAGGAAATAGGTTCAATCGGATAAAAAAGAGGTGAGCTTGATGAAATGGTTCAGAGATATAAAAATATGGGTAAAGATGGTCTTTGCTACGGTGTTGGTCTCGCTCGTATCGGGCAGTGCGGGTGTTATCGGTATCGTCATGCTGTCGAATGTGTGTGTTCAGATCAAATCGATGGCATCGGGTACGCAAAACTCCGCTGATGCCGCGGCGTACTTGGTTAAGACCGTAGACAACACGATGCTGCTGATGATTATTTTGGTTGGGGCAACGGTTTTAGTCGCTGTGGTGATGGGTATATTGATGTCGCGCGCCATCAGCCTGCCGCTTAAAAAATTGTCCAATGCGGCAAATCAGCTGGCGTCGGGTGAAACAAGCGCATATCTGCAACAGATGAAAACGGAAGGCGTATACAAAAACGAGATCGGGCAGTTGCATGTCGCGTTTAAGCGAATTTACGACGCGACTGAGGTGCTTGTCGATGACGCGGGTAAGCTGACCGATGCTGTGATACAAGGGCAGCTTTCAACGCGCGCTGACGAAACGAAACATCAGGGGAGCTACCGTAAGATTATTGAGAACATAAACGAAGCCCTTGACGCCGTAACAAAGCCCGTTAATGAGGCGACGAGCATATTGGAGGAAATGTCCAAAGGCAACTTAAACGTCA
>CAYNFL010000301.1:0-1681 GCA_964396465.1 uncultured Christensenellaceae bacterium | reverse complement strand
TGGAATGATACATCTAAGCGACGCGGTCGGCAACGCAAAGGGTATCGGTGACAAAAAGGCAAAGCTGCTTCATAAGCTGGGCATAGAGACAATCCGCGACCTGCTGTATTATGCACCGAGGCTGTACGAGCAGCCGGGCGAGACGGCGCTGATCAAATATTTAACTGAGGACAAACTCTACTGCGTCGAAGCAGAGATTGCGGCAGAGCCGGGGCTGAAAAGAGTGAATAACGGTCTCAGTTTTTCCACGTTTGCGTTACAGGACGCGACAGGAAGGGTTGAGGCTGTTTTTTTTAATCAGCCGTATATGCGCAAGCTATATAAGAAGGGCGACCGCGTATTTGTCACGGGCCGCTTAAAGCGCGTCGGAAGCAGGCTCAAGTTCACAAATCCGAATATGGAGCGCGAAGGCGCAAGGCATGAAGGGCTGATGCCGGTATATTCGCTGACGGCTGGATTGTCGCAAAAGGTGATGCGGCTTGCGGTACAGTCCGCCATTGAGCAGACCTTTGGCAGCATCGAAGAGTTCATGCCAGCAGATTTTCGTTTGCAGCACACGCTTGCAGAAATCAACTATTCGATACGAAACATTCATTTTCCGGCGGATCAGGCCGCGCTGGAAGCCGCAAAACGGCGATTGATATTTGAAGAACTTCTATTATTTCATATTGCGCTTTCGGAGCGCGATTCCGCGACCGCGTACGGAGCGGTGCACATACCGCATGACACGCGATCGCTTCAACGCTTTACGTCACGGCTTAATTTTACACCGACAAACGCGCAGATGCGCGTGATGCATGAGATTGAAGCCGACTTGCAAAGAGAAAAACCCATGAATCGGCTGCTGCAGGGCGATGTGGGCAGCGGAAAAACGACACCCGCGTTTTACGCGATGTACCTCTGCGCGCAAAACGGCTTTCAAAGCGCGATGATGGCGCCTACCGAGGTGCTGGCAAGGCAGCATTATCAGAATGCATTGCGCGTACTGGGCGATGAACATACCAACATCGAGCTGCTGACGGGCAGCGCAACTGCGGCGCAGCGGCGCGCGGTATACGAAAACGTGGCGGGCGGGCAGACGCATATCGTGATCGGCACGCACGCGCTCGTGTATGGCGGCTTGCAGTTTGCAAACCTCGCGCTCGTGATTACGGATGAACAGCATCGCTTCGGAGTGGCACAAAGAGCGGTTCTGGAAGGAAAGGCCAAAGCGCCCCATACGTTGATCATGTCGGCAACGCCCATACCGCGATCATTGGCGCTGATACTTTTCGGAAATACAGATATTTCGATCATCGACGAGATGCCGCCCGGCCGACGCCCGGTTAAAACGTTCTGCGTGCCGGAAAAAAAGCGAAAGGATATGTACGGCTTTCTGAAAAAGGAGATGGACGGCGGCGGGCAGGTGTTCGTCGTGTGCCCTGCGGTGGAAGATAGCGACGATATATCGCTGCGTTCGTCTGAGGAGCTTTATAAGGAACTGAGCGGTATATTTGAGCCGTATGGCGTCGCACTGCTGCATGGGCGTATGCGTCCGGATGAAAAAAACACTGTAATGGCAAAGTTTAAAGAAAAGAAAATTCTACTGCTTGTTTCCACCACCGTGATTGAGGTCGGCGTGGATATTCCGGACGCGACGGTGATGGTTGTAGAGGATGCGCAGCGCTTTGGGTTGGCACAG
>CAYNFL010000300.1:0-1691 GCA_964396465.1 uncultured Christensenellaceae bacterium | reverse complement strand
GGAAGAATTGAATATACTTATACGACATCAAAGGGGGAAACGTGCAAAAACACCACGCCGGAATGTAGAGGCCCTTCATTTTTCATAAATATTGAGGATGGAAAACTAACAGATGGATTGGAAATAATCCTTGCAACGCCATAATTACGAGGGATCAAATAATGTTTAGATATTGGGTTGGTATAATATGTTTGCTTATTATTATCTCTTCACTTGTAGTAGCGAGATCAGCCCAGGATGATGAAAAAAACAGCTGCATTAATAATCTGCGCCGTATTGAGGCGGCAAAAGACGCATATGCAATGGAACATAGTCTCCCGGAAGGATGGACATGGAGCAACGATGTAATTGCCTTTAGGGAATTTTATCGCGAAGATGGACGAATCAGTGCTTACATTAAGGAATACCCTCATTGTCCCGCTTCAACAAACACAGTTCGTTCTGCCGATCAAGCAGCTAGTGAATATGCTGTTAATCCAATTGGGAGCAATGCCGCATGTAAAGTGAAATATGACCATAGGCTTCAGGCAGTGTATATAGAGGAAGATGAATGATGTTCCGAGCCACATTGTCATCGAAACCCCTCAGGGTCAAACCCCCGCAGGAGCCGAGGACGGCGCCCCGGCCGTTTCGCCTTGAAGGCCCTCCGCTCTTGGCGGGCCGTTCCACGTCTTGCGGCTAATGAAGGCATCGAACGTTACTGGTTGCGAGCCTTGGGGCAGCCCTTCACAATAAACTTTACTCTTCATTTCCTTTAGTTGCCTACGCGCGAAGCGCGCTCCGTCTCCACCCTACGGCCCTGATCACGGCATCTGCTTACGCACATGCCTGTTACGAGCCGAAATGGCATCATGGATTTCCTCGAAATGGCGTCGAACTGGTTTTCGGTGTTTCACCGAACTGGCGTCAACTTTCTCCACCAAATAGCCGCGCTCTGATCGTATGATCAGACGAGAGCGGCCGCTTTTCCTCCTTCCTTTTTGAGATGGCCGATTTCTGGTCGTAAACCGACATTTGGTCATGATCGGTATGACAACAGCGGCTGTTTTACCAAGTAGCAGAGCCTTTGGCGCACTACCCGGCATATTCCGGTTTTACAGATTCGAGAGTTCACGCATGGCATCGGGAGCCTTGGGGTCAGCCCTTCACAATAAACATTACTCTTTATTTCCTTTAGTCGCCTACGCGCGAAGCGCGCTCCGCCTCCACCCTCCGGCCCTGATCACGGCATCTGCTTACGCATGCCGCGCCAGTGCCTCATGGGCACCTACGCGCTGACGCGCTTTGGTGGTGGTGTTCTCCGCCGCGGCGGATCACCTCGGCGGCCTACGGCCTTTGATCGCGGCGGGCGTTGGCGGGCATGGAGCCTTGGGGTCAGCCCTTCACAATAAACTTTACTCTTTATTTCCTTTAGTCGCCTACGCGCGAAGCGCGCTCCGTCTCCACCCTCCGGCCCTGATCACGAAAGCTGCTGAAAGCGGCAGCTTTCGCGCCAGTGCCTCCGGGGCATCTACGCGCTGACGCGCTTCGGTGGTGGTGTTCTCCGCCGCGGCGGATCGCTCACCTGGACGGCCTACGGCCTTTGAGCGCGGCGGGCCCCGTCTTCGCGCTGACGCGCTACGCCGAGGCACGGGTGGCGGGCATGCGGTTTCCCCCGCCTTGTTTTTTCCCCCTGCACCCCCTTTTTCGAG
>CAYNFL010000299.1:0-1724 GCA_964396465.1 uncultured Christensenellaceae bacterium | reverse complement strand
CGCCGCGCCAGCCGTAGATCGACTGGTCGTCGTCGCCCACGACGAATATATTGCCGTGGCCGCGCGCGAGTTTCTTTACGATATTATATTGCACCGTGTTGGTATCCTGATATTCATCCACCATGATATACGCGAAGCGCCGCTGGTATTTTTCCAGTACGTCGGGGTTATCGGTAAAAAGCTGCAACGTTTTGAGCAGCAGATCGTCGAAGTCGAGCGCGTTGCTGCTTTTGAGCTTGTTCTCGTACCGCGCGTAAGCCCAAGCGGCGTATTTCATCGCGTCGCCCTCGCCGTAGGTTTCGCGAAAGCTCTCGGGCGGCACACCCGCGTTTTTGGCTTTGCTGATAAGGCTTCTCGCGGCTCTGGGGTCGAGAAAGTCCTTATCGACATTGATCTCCTTTAAGCACTCCTTGACCACAGTCAGCGAGTCCCCGGAGTCGTAGATCGAGAAGCTGCGCGAATACCCCAAACGGTCGCTCTCGATGCGCAGCAGCTTTGCGCACATCGCGTGAAACGTGCACACCCACATGTCATCAGCGCTGTCCGTAACCGTTTCGATGCGCTGCTTCATCTCCGCGGCGGCTTTGTTCGTAAATGTGATCGCGAGTATCTGCCACGGCGGCACGCCGTTTTCGATCAATTGCGCGGCGCGCATCGTAAGCACGCGCGTCTTGCCGGAGCCTGCGCCCGCAAGCACAAGCACCGGGCCGTCCAATGCCAGCACTGCCTCGCGCTGCTGCTCGTTCAAACCGGATAAATCCATCCGTCCTCCTTACATTCTGTCCAGTACCAAGGTGTATCCGCCCGTGCCGTGCAGCAGGCAGCGGTTCACGCGGCTGATCGTCGCGGTGCTCGCGCCCGTCACGCGCGATATGTCGTTGCAGGTATGCTTTTCGCGCAGCAATTTGGCGACTTTGAGGCGCTGTGAGATGGATTCCAGCTCGGAGATCGTACACAGGTCTTCAAAAAACATGTAGCACTCGCCAGGCGTTTTTAGCGTGAGTATCGCCGCAAACAGCTTGTCCAAATCTTCCGATTTCAGTTTTGATTCGTACATATAATCCCTCCGTTTACCGTACGCGGTTCTGAAGCGTTTCGAGCCCTTCGATCCTGATTTCGACCGTATCGCCTTTGCGCATGGGGCCGATGCCCTCGGGCGTGCCCGTGGAGATGATGTCCCCCGGCAGAAGCGTCATGCAAGCGCTCACGAACGCGACGAGTTCAAATACGTTGAATATCATGTCATCCGTTGAGGCGTTCTGGCAAATCTGCCCGTCCAGTACGCTCTGAACGCGCTTGCCGCAAGGGTCAAAGTCCGTATCGACGTACGGCCCGAAGGGGCAGAACGTGTCGAACGATTTCGCGCGTGTCCATTGTCCGTCCTTTTGCTGAAGGTCGCGCGCGGTCACGTCGTTGAGCGCGGTGTAGCCGAATATGTAGTCCTTTGCGGTCTCCGCTGTGGCGTTTTTGCACGTTTTGCCGATTACCACGGCGAGTTCCGCTTCGTAATCTACCCGTTGCGATACGCTTGGAATCACGATGTTTTCCCCGGGCGCGATCACCGCGGTCGATGGCTTGATGAACAGTATCGGATTTTCAAGCAGCGACTCGCGCATATGATCATACATGGCCTCGACCATGGCGACCGGTGCGGGGTCGCTCATCTCCGCGACAGAGGGCCGGGCATCACGGCATGCTAAAAAAAATTCATAACAGATAAGAAG
>CAYNFL010000298.1:0-1765 GCA_964396465.1 uncultured Christensenellaceae bacterium | reverse complement strand
ATGGAGCTTTCCACAGGAGAGAAGACGCGCGATCCGATCAAGACCGGCGGCCAAACCAAGGGCACGCCCAGCCTCGACCCACGCGGATACCCCATACTCTATGTCGGGCAGGGCTTAACCCCCAGCGGCGATGTCAACAGCGCGCGCGATATGTACTTTCGGGCTTTCAATCTCATCGACGGCTCGCAGCTGTATAAGTATGGCTACGAGGTGAAAGACCCAGTAGCATTCCGTAAATGGCAGGCATACGACGCCAGCCCGCTGATTGACGCCGCGGCCGACACGCTCGTCTGGCCGGGCGAAAGCGGCGTACTGTATACGGTAAAGCTCAACACCGAATACGACGCGGCGGCTGGTACGGTTACAATGCAGCCCGGCTCGATGGTTAAATACACATATACCACGCCGCGCAACCAAGCCGCGAACAGCGGCAAGGGCACATGGGGCATGGAGAATTCCCCGGTCGGCTGGCGCAATTACATGATATTCACCGATAATATCGGCATGCTGCAGTGCGTGGATTTAAACACGATGCAGCTCATTTACGCCAACGACCTTGAAAACGACAGCGACGTTTCCATGGTGCTCGAGGAGGATACGGACGCGCAGGACTTCTACCTCTACACCGGCTGTGAGTTCGACGACAGCGTCGTGAACGCGACGAGCTCATCGGGCACGTGCTACGCGCGCAAGATCGACGGCCTCACGGGGCACATCATCTGGACGACACCCTTTACCGTGTTTACTGCGGTGGACGGGGACGTGGACGGCGGCATACTCGCTTCGCCGATACTCGGCAAAGAAGGCACAAGCATGGAAGGGCTCATCATCTATACCGTCTCCTCGCTCATCAAGGAGGACGGTACGCGCACGGCGATGGTCGCGGCGCTCGACAAGGAAGACGGGCATATCGTGTGGCAGGTGGATATGGAGAACGGCGGCTGGACGCCCTCGTCGCCCGCGGCGGTATACACGCAGGATGGGCAGGGCTACATCGTGCAGTGCCTGTACAAGGGCGGAGTCAAACTCATCAAGGTGGACGGCGCGACCGAGAACGGCGCGAGCGTGGTTTCGTCCGTCAACGTCAGCGAGGCGATGGGCACATCCGAACCCAACAGCTTTGAGGCGACGCCCGCGGTATTTGGCAATACGGTCGTCGTAGGCTCGCGCAGCGGACATTTCTTCTTCATACAGATCAGCTGACCACAGTTAATCTTAAGGCAATGAAAAATAAGGACTCTGCGGGCGGCTATGGCCGCCCGCTGCTTTACATGACGCCCTTGATTGCGAGCGCAATGCGGCGATTCATTGTTCATCAGGTTATCATCTTCGTGTTCGCGGTGCGAGCGCAGCGTGGCAATCCAGACCGCATACCCGTCACTATGAGCCAAGCTAAGCGATAGAATATACGCCTGCTGCCTGCTCTGGATCGCCGCGGCGCTTCGCGCCTCGCGATGACGGGATAAAGGCTGTCGGTTAGGTTCCCGTCATTGCGAGCGCAGCGTGGCAATCCAGACCGCACACCCGTCGCTATAAGCCAAGCTAAGCGATAAAATATCTCCCTGCTGCCATCTCTGGATCACCGCGGAAGTGCCCTAAGGTACGCTTCGCGCCTCGCGATGGCGGGATAAAGGCTGCCGGTTGGAGTATTGTCATTGCTGTGAAAATGTACATTTTTCAGGGTGTCATGTTGAGGGCGGCAGCGACGATACATCTTTAAAGATTCTTCCTCGCTTTGCTCGTCAGTATTAGGCTTTTCGATTAT
>CAYNFL010000297.1:0-1800 GCA_964396465.1 uncultured Christensenellaceae bacterium | reverse complement strand
CTTACCGTTTAGTATCGGTCATGCGGTGCAGAAGATGCATATAAAAATCAAATGTAAAACCTATGTGCTGTGCTAACCAGATAATCTCATGACGATATACCGCTCATGCGTACAAGGCTCTTTATTCTAATATCTGTACGACAGGGAACCGCAATTGCGGAATACAGCCAGAATTTCCGATAATACGACATTGGGGGGAGGCAGGACATGCCTGCCTCACGTTTATCCGATGTCATTGCATACCTGACATATTCCGGCATTCCTGCGCGCATGTGCGGCATTCCTGCGCGCAAAGCTGACAGTGTTGATCCTTGAACATAGCGCATTCCTGAGCACAGGCATCGCAGACGGTTGCGCAAAGCGCACAGTGCTGCTTGGCAAAACGCGCGTTGGAAGCCATGCCGCAAACCGACATTTCGCACATCTTCGCGCATTCAACCAGCATCTTGATACATCCGGTTCTTGCTTGTACATCCGCCTCGTTGAGGCAGGCCTCAAAGCATTCGTTGCACGCCTGCGCGCACCTCGCACACGCGTCGATACATGTCTGGTATGCATCCGTAGCATTGGTTACAATTCCCATATTCGATCTCCTTATGTAAATTTGCTTTTATTCTTGACTTTTTCCTTACCAGTTATTCGGTTAGTGTCGCATATGATCAAACTGGCCCAAACAGTAATTGATGCCGCTGGGCAGCAGCCTCACACTGCCATTCTCCCAGGAAACGAATTCGATTCGCTCAAGGTTTTTGAGATGGGAGCCAAACTGGTCTTTTGAAAGCCCCGCCGCCTGATAGATGCTCACGCCGTCATATTGCTCCGCGTCGAACGACAGCCTGCCCTGATGGGTTTCCTTCCATTTATTAAACAGCACCTTGAGTATTTTTATATCCTTGTCCTGTATGGCATCGATCACTTTCATGAGGCACGCTCCTTTTTTATTCAAGCTTAGTTTTTCCGGGAGCCATTATAAAATGCGGTGAATTCCAGCTAAAATAAAAAAGCAGCCTGACAATATTTCAGACTGCCTAAAAAGCTGTTGTTATGAAATGCTCATCACAATCTTATCGATCGAAGCACCGGGGGCGACCATGGGCAGCACCATCGTGTCCGTGTCGATAAGGCAGTGGATGAGGGAGGGGCCGTTGTGCTCCAGCGCTTTTTGCAGCGCCGCTTTAAACTCCTCCGCGGTGGAAACCTGCTGCGCGAAGTACCCAAAGCCCTGCGCAATCGCGCAGAAATTGAGTGCGGGCAGCGTCGTTTCGGAATGGCGCTTTTCAAAGAACAGCGTCTGCCACTGGCGCACCATACCCAATGTATGGTTGTCGAGCAGTATGGTGATGACGGGGAGATGATAGCGCACCGCCGTCGCCATTTCGTTTAAGTTCATGCGCAGGCAGCCGTCGCCCGTGATATGCACCACGCGCTGATCGGGGCGCGCGACTTTCGCGCCGATGGCGGCGCCGAGGCCGTAGCCCATTGTACCGAGGCCGCCCGAGGTCAAGAACATGTCGTGCTTCCTGAACGGGAAGAACTGCGCCGTCCACATCTGGTGCTGGCCCACGTCCGTCACGATGATCGTATCCTCACCGAGCGCTTCGCCGAGTTCCTGCATGATGCAACGGGGCAGATGGTTACAGGGGATGTGCGCTTCGTTCTCGGCTTTCCACTCCGCAATTTGCTTCACCCATTCGGGATGCTTTTTTTCGGAAATTACAGCATTGATGCCGGTGAGCGCCGCCTTTAGATCCTGAATTACATACAGGTTGGTCGGCACGTTCTTGTTGATCTCGGAGGCGT
>CAYNFL010000296.1:855-1810 GCA_964396465.1 uncultured Christensenellaceae bacterium | reverse complement strand
GCCGCTGTACCTTGGCATCCGCGGCGTCATCGCCAAATCGTTCGCGCGCATTCACATGGCCAACCTTGTGAACTCAGGAATCTTGCCGCTCGTGTTCGAGGACGAAACGGTTTACGACAAAATCGAGCAGGGTGACGTGCTTGAAATATCGGACGTGCCGGATAAGGTGGACGGTAAAATCGCATTTTCAGTAGATAATAGAACCAAGGGATTTTCGTTCGCCGTGAAGCTGGACGTTTCCGACCGTCTCAAGGCGGTGCTCAAGGACGGCGGGCTTTTGAATCATACACGGAAGGGGAGTAATGGCTAAGCCGCATCCGCTCTTGCAGCTTTTTATCACGATGTTTAAGGTGGGCGCGCTCACGTTCGGCGGCGGTTACGCGATGGTGCCGCTGTTTAAGGACGAGTTTGTGCAGAGGCGCGGGTGGATCACGGAGGAGGACATGGTAAACATGATCGCGCTTTCGCAGACCGTGCCGGGCGCGATCGCGATCAACTGCGGGATACTCATCGGCTACCGCATCAAAAAGCTGCGCGGCGCGCTGGTCGCCATCTTTGGCATCATGCTGCCTTCGCTGATCGTGCTGACCGCGGTCACCTACCTCTATCAGGCTTTCGTTACCAACACGTATGTGGCGGGAGCGCTGCGCGGCATTCGCGCCGCAGTCGTCGCGCTGCTCGTATCCGCGTTTTTAAGCTTTATGAAGCCTTTTTACAAGGAAGCGATTTCGGTGGCGGCGTTTGCCGCCGCTTTCGTGCTCTCGCTCGTTTTCGATATCAACAGCATCTATATCATACTCGGCGGTATCGTATTCGGTATCGTCGCCGGGATATGGCGCATCAAAAAGCCCCCCGAAAAGGAGGGCGAGCTGTAGTGGCTTATTTACAGCTGGCGTGGATATTCTTCAAGATCGGGCTGTTCACCATCGGCGGCGGCTACGCGATGCTGCCGCTC
>CAYNFL010000296.1:0-845 GCA_964396465.1 uncultured Christensenellaceae bacterium | reverse complement strand
TATCGCAGATGACGCCGGGCCCTTTCGCGCTGAACGCGGCGACGTTCGCGGGCGTAAAGACGCTTGGCATATTCGGCGGCGTGGTGGCGACGTGCGCGGTCGTGCTGCCGTCGCTGATCATCACGACGCTGCTCGCAAGGTACTTCTTCAAGTTCGAGGAAAACATCATCGTCAAGCGCTCGCTGTGGGGGCTGCGCCCCGTCGTGACGGGGCTCATCGCCTCCGCCGCGCTCGCGATGGCTTTGCCCGCGCTGCTTGGTATCGAGACGCTGTCGGGCGAGAGCTTTGCCAGCCTACTCTCCAAAATCGATATCCCTTGCGTCGTCATCGCGGTTGCCTCCGGTTTTGCGATCATGAAGTTTAAGGCATCACCCGTGCTCGTGATACTCATCGCGGGAGTATTGGGCGTGGTGCTGTTTGGCGTGCTGGGGCTGTGAGGGAAGAAGTTGAATCGGATCATCTATCATATTTCTTTTCAAGAATATGAATAATATTTTGGATCAATATAGATATCCCACTTTGAGTCAAAAACAATCATATGAAAATCCTACTATGTAAATCGAGATGGGCAGCGTCTCCATCAACACAAGAAAGCGGCTCTCCCCCCGAAAGCCGCTCTCCCGTTACAATTATTCATGATGGCATTCCAAAGGGGCATGCCCCTTTGGCGGAGGGATGGAGCATGACGCCGCACTCGGCGTCATGGCCTCCAACGTCCCCAATGCCTCACACGCCCTTCTTGTTGTTCTCGATCTGCTCCAGCTCGGTATAGTTGTGCCGCGCCACATAGCCGGGAATGGGTGCGATTTTCTCGTGGTACGCGTCGATGAGCCAATGCGGCTGCG
>CAYNFL010000295.1:0-1831 GCA_964396465.1 uncultured Christensenellaceae bacterium | reverse complement strand
TGTTTTTTTAACGCGCCTTGCCTGATCCGCAAAATCGTTCTTCAGCGATCCGTACAAGGAGCGATAAGTTTGATAGAACTCCTCGTATACCGGCACGTTTGCGCTGATGGGCTCCGTGATACTGACGGGTTTTAATATCGTATCGCAAGCCTCTTCAATGCTGTTGAAGTATCCGGCGCCGACTGCCGCCATGATCGCGGCTCCTGCCGCAGGCCCTTCTTCGATATTCATGGTGACGACCGAGGCATTGTAAATATCCGCCTGCATCTGCCGCCACAACGCGCTCTTTGCGCCGCCGCCCATCGCGCGCACCTCGCTGATGGTAAGGCCAAACGCGCGCAGTATCTCGATGGTATCCCGCAGAGAGTATGTAACGCCTTCCATCACGCTGCGGCAGAGCGCGCCGAGGTCATGCCGCAAGGAAAGGCCAAAGAATACGCCGCGCGCATCGGGATCGACATGGGGCGTCGACTCGCCGTTGAGGTACGGCAGGAAGACGAGGCCTTCCGAACCCGGAGGAATATCCGCGGCCAGCGCGGTCATATGATCGTATACATCTTTGCCCGCCGCGTTTAACGCTTCCTTCTGCGCCGCAAAGAACGTATCCCGCATCCATTTGAACGATCCGCCCGCCCCCAGCGTGCAGCCTAGGAAACAATACTTTCCCGGCACAGAATGGCACAAGCTGTACATCGCCCGGCGCTGCTCATCGATGAACGGCGTATCGCAGCAGCCAAACACCACGCCCGAGGTGCCGATCGTCGCGGCAATGATGCCGGTCTTGACGATGCCGTTGCCCACGCCGCCCGCCGGCTGGTCTCCGCCGCCCGCAACCACGGGGATGCCCGGTGTCATTCCCCATTCAAAAGCCAGCTCCGGTTTCAAATATCCCGCGATCTCCTGAGACTCGAGCAGCTTCTCGGGCACGATTTCACGCGGCAGCTCGGTCACTTTAAACATTTTATCCGACCAGCGGCGGTTCTTCATATCCAGCAAAAAGCTGCACGATGCATCCGAAACCTCGGTAGCAATCTCGCCCGTCATGCGGTAACGCAGATAGTCCTTGGTAAACACCACTTTTTTAGTACGGTCAAAAATGTCGGGTTTATTTTCTTTGATCCACAGCAGCTTGGGAGCCCAATGGCTCGGAAGCGCATAATTGGCGGTCTCGTCGAGTATCTCTTTCGAAGACAGTCTGCGGTTAAGCATGTCCGCCTGAGCCGCAGCGCGCTGATCCATCCAGATGATGCATCTGTCCACCGGCTCGCCGTTCTTACCCAGCAGCGTGCTTCCCTGCATCTGGCCCGAAAAGCCGATACTTTGTATATCGGTTCCCCGGCCGCTTTGTTTTACTGCCTCTGCGACAGCGCCATGGCAAGCCGACCACCAGTCCTCCGGGTCTTCCTCCACCCAACCCGGCTTTGGGGTAATGAGGTTGCATTCCCGATATCCTGTGCCAAGTATTTTACCCGCGTCATCCAGCACGATCGCTTTGATGCCGCTGGTACCCGCGTCAATTCCTAAAAAGTAGCTCATAATCCCTCCAGAAGACTTACCTGCACAGTTCAAACTGCTGCCGCATGACCTGTTCCGTATACCCGAACGCCTCTTCCTCTCCCCATGCGCGGGCGGTTAGCAGCGCGTCGGGCGCCAATTTGTCAATCGCGGCGGGGTCGGTAATACCGGCTTCCTTAAAGTTTACGGGCGTTCCGATCTTTTTGAACCATGCCTCAAGTGCGGCAATGCCGGCAGTGGCCGTGATCATGTCGTCTTTCTCCCGAATGCCAAATACCTCGCGTGCGAAACGCGCGTATTTTGCAGTCCTCTGCTT
>CAYNFL010000294.1:0-1850 GCA_964396465.1 uncultured Christensenellaceae bacterium | reverse complement strand
CTCTCTTCAACAATTGATAGCGCCCGAACTGCATCCCAAGAAGGCTTCCATAAGCATTTCGCTCAGCGTGGGGTGAACATGGATGGTATGCCCCGCTTCCAGAGCCGTCAGCTCACCGCGAATCGCCATTACGGCTTCATGCACCAGCGATGACGCGTGCTCGCCGATAATATGGACGCCAAGTATCTCGCCGTACTTGGTATCCGCCACCACCTTGACGAATCCTTCTTTTGCGCTCATCGCAAGCGCCTTGCCGTTGGTCACATACGGGACTTTATATTCCATCGCATCTATTCCGGCTTTCTTCGCTTCTTCCAGCGTTTTGCCTACCGAGGCAACCTCCATCGCTGAAAATATGCATACCGGCACAGGCTGTTCCTCAAAGCTGTTCACACCGCCAAACAGGTGCTCCGCTACATGAATGCCCTGATGCGACGCGTTGTGCGCAAGCTGCGGCAATCCCGTGCAATCCCCGATGGCGTATACGCCCTCAATGCTTGTCGCGCAGATAGTATCCGTCTCGATATATCCGCGCTGAGTCAGCTTTACGCCCAGTTCCGAAAACGCGGAGTTGTCCGTTTGCCGCCCGACCGCCTCCAGTACCAGATCGCAGCGGATGGCATCCCCTTTTGCAATATGTACGGTATAATCGCCTTGCTGTCCCGTTACCTTTTCCACCGCGGCCTCGGTCATGATCTTGATACCGCTCGCGCTCAGTTTCTTTTGCAGCGTTGCGGATACTTCCGCGTCGATGCCGGGCAGCAGGCGCGGCATCACCTCAATCACCGTGACGTCTACGCCGAACGCGTTCATGATGTAAGCGATTTCGCAGCCGACCACGCCGCCGCCGATAATAGCCAGCTTCTTTGGCAGCGTTTGCAGGCTCAGTATATCGTCGGTGTTCTGCAGCCTGCTCTCCGAAGAGATCTTGGCAAGCGGCCAGCTGCCGGTGGCCAGCACGATATACCGCGCGGTTATTGTTTTATCCCCCACAGTTACCTCATGCGGGCGTTTTACATCTGCGCAGCCTTTGATCAGCTTGACACCGTTTTTGTCGAGAAGATAGCCTACCCCTTTGACAAGCTGCTTGACGGCGTCGTCCTTATGCGCCATGATCTTCTTCCAGTCAAACGTCGCCTTTTCTACCGCAAACCCGTGCTTACCCGCATCCCTGATGCATTCCCACTCCCTTGCTTTGGAATACAGCGCTTTGGTGGGGATGCAGCCGCGGTTTAAGCATGTGCCGCCGCAGGTATCCTTCTCGATGACGGCCACCCTAGCGCCGAGCTGTGCTGCGCGAATGGCGGCGACATACCCCCCCGGCCCGGCGCCAATGGTGACCAAATCATAATCGTACGACGCGCGATCTGAAGCTGAAGGATTTTGAGTGACCGCTGCCGTCGGTTTCGGATCTGTTGCTGCAGGCGGTTTCTGACCGGCTGCCGGGGCCTTCTGTGCGGGCGCGGCATCCGCCGCATTTCCGGCGGTGACCATTTCGATCTCCGGAACGGCCTCATCCAAAGTCCCGATAAAAGCAACCGGGGATTCGACCGGCACCAAAACGGGCGCTTCATAATACAGCTTCCGTATGACACCCGAGTAGATCGAATCTACCTCCAGCGTTGTTTTATCGGTTTCCACCTCAAAAAGGAGGTCCCCTTTTTCAATCTGCTGGCCTTCTTTAACAAGCCATCGTGTAATATGCCCTTCGGTCATCGTCATGCCCAGCTTGGGCATCATTATAAAGCTACCCATTTTTTACCTCTGTATCGTTTTCTATTAAACCCGGTTGCTCCAGGTATTTTTTAAATTCCGCGAGGAACTTCGCGGCGGTCGCGCCGTCGATATGC
>CAYNFL010000293.1:0-1853 GCA_964396465.1 uncultured Christensenellaceae bacterium | reverse complement strand
ATTATTTTGATGTTGGCCCGGAAAATATAAAAGAGGGAATTGATTTTTATCTGCTAAATTACTACGGCAAGGATCCGGATAGCATGGATGTAGAAGAGCTTCAGACGATGTATGACGAGCAGATCAAGTCAAAACTGGATCAACTCGTGCTGAATAAAGTCATGCTCGATAAAGCGCCGGAGTTGGGGATTGCGCTGACTGAGGAAGAGAAGGCAGAAAACAAGAAGGAAGCCGAGGAGTACTACCAAGACCAAAAGAACAGCATCATAGAGGGTGTGCTTGCGACGCCTGCGCCTGAATCGGCCGAAGAAACCACGGCGGCGGCTGAGGCACCGACACCAACCGTCACCGCGACGCCGGATGTCACCGCAACGCCCGAACCCACGCCGATGCCTTCTCTGAACGCTGCGCAGCAGGCCGAGGTAGACGAGCAGTATCAGGCGTTTATTGATTCCAACGGCACGGTTGATGAATACTACGAAGACCTCAATAACAGCGACATCGTCACCAAGGTAGGGGAATGGATCGATGCGCAGTCAGGGGTGACCGACGAGAAAGCGCTGGAGTGGTACAACTCCATGCTGGAGCAGCAAAAGGAAGGAACGGAGAGTTCCGTATCCGCGTTTGAGACCTACGTGCAGGAAAAAAATATCATCACTTGGGTACCCGCGGATACTGTCGCGGTGAAGCAGGTATTCTTTAAATTTGACGATGCGGACCTTGTCGATGAAGCCAAAGCGCTGTTTGACAACGGCCAGGAAGACATGGCGTATGAGTTGGTGAAGCCGATGTACGACGAACTGAAATCCAAAGCGGATGAGGCGTATCAGCGGCTGCTGGATGGAGAGAGCATGGACGATCTGATCGCGGAGATGGGCGAGGACCCGGGCATGGATTCTGATCCGGGCGCAACTTGCGGCTATCTTGTGGAGGCGCGTACCACGCTGTATGTCAAGCCGTTTGTCGATGCGGCGCTAAAGCTGTTTAATGTGGGCGACATTTCAAAACCAGTCGAATCCTATATGGGCATTCATGTGCTGCAAAGCATCAAGGTGTATAAGCAGGGTGAGGTGCCTTTTGAAGATATCAAAGAGGAGATTAAAGCCGCAATGCTGGAAAGCGCGAAAGCGGCAAAGTATGATGAGCTGACGAAGCAGTGGCTTTCCGAGGCAGATATCACTTATTATTATGACCGCCTTAACATAAAAAACGATTGATTATACCGGAAACGCACCGGCAACGGTGCGTTTTTTTATAACTGAAGGAGGGGTATCGATGAACAGGCCGGAGCGCCGCATGGCGGATGGCGATGCGCGGGCGCTTTTAAAAAAAGCCGGGTATGGCTTGCTGTCCATGACGGGAGAGGACGGCGCGCCTTACGGCGTACCGCTCAATTATGTCTATTCCATGGAGGAGGCTGGATGAAAATTTCGGTACTGGGGTGCGGCCGCTGGGGCGCGTTTTTGGCGTGGTATTTACACCGGTGCGGGTATGACGTAACGCTTTGGGGGCGCGAGGGTTCGCCGAATTTAAAACAGCTTAAGGAGCAACATGCCAACGAATACCTCGCTTTGCCGGAAGGCATCGCGCTGACGGATGATCTTTTCGCGGCGGCGGCAAAAGCGAAAATCATCGTCGTTTCGGTGGACGCGCAGGGGCTGCGTTCCCTGCTGACCCGGCTTTCCTCCTGCGATATTTCGGGCAAGCCCGTGGTGCTTTGTATCAAAGGGCTGGAGCAGGATACGGGCAAGCGCTTAAGCGTCGTCGCGAAGGAGACGATCGGCGAAGCGTCGCGCATCGCCGTTTGGCTGGGGCCGGGGCACGTGCAGGATTTCACTGCGGGGATACCGGGG
>CAYNFL010000292.1:0-1862 GCA_964396465.1 uncultured Christensenellaceae bacterium | reverse complement strand
AAAAAGCAGGACGCCTTCTCATACCAATACTGGTTTGTCATAGCCTCAACCGCAGAATGGATGTGTGAAATACAAAAAGCAAGGAACTCATTATCCCTTGCTTATCCGTTTACATTCCCGTTTCCGGCTATCCATTTAGTTTTGGTATACTGTCTTATGGATGGCCACCATTCGCAGGCCTAAGTTTTTATCTATGCGGACGGTGTCGCGGCGGCTTCTCCCGATACCGCAGGCGCAGCCTCCGGCGTGGCCGCGGGCGATGGCGTCGGCCCGGGCGTCGTTTGCGGCACAATGCCATAGAGCCAGTCGGATGCGAACACCAGCATGACGCCTTCGCTGCTCCAAATCGCGGTGTCCGTATCGTTCACGATGTTTTGAAACTGGCTGCCGTACACTTCGGTTACATTGCTTGGCTGCTTTTTATAATAGGAAGGCGTAATGGTCAAATACCCTTTCATATCCACGATGCCATCGTACTTATCCGTTACGGTGAACTGTTGGGATATCTCCGCTCCGGTCTGGGTCACGTTGATGCTGTCGATAACCGTACCGTCCTGCGCAACCACGGAAACGTTGATGATCGTGCCGTTCATTACATCCGTCGTGCCCGATACGGTGATGATATCGCCGGTTTTGGAAATGCTGCAGCTTCCGTTCACGGTATATTGCGAAGCGCCGGGGTCCGGCGTCGGCCTTGCCAGAGACGAAACGCCGCCGCATCCGGCAAGCGCGGTTATAACGAACACCGCCGTAAACAGCACGGCCAGCATTTTTTTGCTAATTACACGCATAGGTTACCTCTTTAATCGATCGTTGCCTATCAGTATACCCAAAATGCATGGCGATGTAAAGTGAAAAACTGTTTGAGCGGCATGAAGCATGTTTATATAATGGTTAAACTGTTGGATGCAAGGGGAATCCTATGGCGATCAAAAGAAAATATCTGGGCGAACTGCTTATCAATACGGGCATGATCACCCAACAGCAGCTTGAGGAATGCTTAAAAGAACAAAAAACCTCGGGCGAGCGGTTGGGCAGGATATTGCGCAACAAGGGGTACGTTACCGAGCAGCAATTGATGGAGATCATGGAATTCCAACTGGGAATTCCGCTCGTGAATCTGGATACGACGGTTTTTTCGCATGCCCTTGCAAAATATATGCCGGTCGCGCTCGCAAAAAAGCACAAAATGCTGCCCGTCAAGGTAGAGGGCAACAAGCTTTACGTGGCGATGAGCGACCCCTTGGATTTCATCGCGCTTGAGGATGCCAAGATGGTCTCCGGCCTTGAAGTGCTACCGATGATCTCTCCAGAGCACGCGATTGAAACGGGCATCAACAAGGTATACGGCAACGAATACGCCGAGACGGCGATCAAGGAACTCGCGGATGAAAAAGAAGCCGATGATCTGGATCTCGATGACGATTCGGCCAATAAGATCAGCAACGCGCCGATCGTGCGGCTGGTCACCTCGATATTCGAGCAGGCGGCCAAAGCGCGGGCGAGCGATATCCATGTGGAACCCGGTGAAACCGATGTGCGCGTGCGCGTGCGTATCGACGGCCAATTGGTCACGCTGCTGACCATCCCGAAGAAAGCGCAATCCGCGGTCATCACGCGCCTTAAAATCATCGGCAACATGGACATCGCGGAAAAGCGCATACCGCAGGACGGCCGCTACAAGCTTGTGATCGGAGGCAATGAGATCGACATCCGAATGTCCAGCCTTCCCACCGTACACGGTGAAAAGATCGTCATGCGCCTTTTAGACAAGCAGAACTTTTTGATATCCAAGGAAAAGCTCGGCTTTTCGGAAAGTAACATTAAAAAGTTTGACGAACTGGTTAAGAACCCGTTCGGCG
>CAYNFL010000291.1:790-1874 GCA_964396465.1 uncultured Christensenellaceae bacterium | reverse complement strand
TTACGGGATGTTACGAGGCTGAAGCGATTACATTTGATACGGCGACGCAAGCACCGCGAACCGGGCAGCGCGGGTTTGTGGAGTTTAAAAACGTAAGTTTTTATTATCATGGCGCGGAAGAGCCCGCGGTGAGCGACATTACGTTTGCCGCGCGGCCGGGAGAAGTGACCGCGGTCATCGGCAGCACGGGCGCGGGCAAATCCACGCTCGTAAAGCTGATACCGCGCTTTTATGACGCGAGCGAAGGGCAGGTGCTTTTGGACGGCGTGGATGTGAGGGAGTACCCGCAATCCGCGCTGCGCCGAAAAATCGGCTTTGTTCCGCAGCAAGCAAGCCTCACGAGCGGTACGATCGCCGATAACATCCGCTACGGCAAGGAGGAAGCCACGGACGAGGAGATATGGGAAGCGCTCGATATCGCGCAGGGAAAAGGCTTCGTATCCGAAACGGAAGGCGGCCTGACTGGCGCAGTCGCGCAGGACGGCACGAACTTCTCCGGCGGGCAGAAGCAGCGATTGTCCATCGCGCGCGCGCTCGTGCGCAAGCCGGAGGTGTACATATTCGACGACAGCTTCTCCGCGCTGGATTTTAAAACGGACGCGAAGCTGCGCCGCGCGCTCAGCGATCATATCAGCGATGCGACGGTGTTCATCGTCGCGCAGCGTGTGAGCACCGTGATGAACGCAGACAACATCATTGTGCTGGACGAGGGCAAAATCGTCGGGCTGGGCAAACATAAGGAACTGATGGAGAGCTGCGGTGCGTATCGCGAGATCGTATCTTCCCAGCTTTCGATGGAGGTACTGGCATGAGTGAACAGAATCGTACAGCGGAAAAAGGCGGCATGGCGGGCGGTGCAATGCCGCGCAGAGGCCGCGGGCCGGGCGGCCCCGGCCACGGTATGCCGATAGAAAAAGCAAAGGATTTTAAGAGCGGTCTGAAACGGTTGGTGTCTTACTTGGGCGCGCATCGATCAGCGCTCGTATTTGTTACAATTCTCGCGATTGGAAGCACGGTGTTTTCCATATTCGGCCCCAAGATTTTAGGTAGCTTGACAAGTGAATTGTTTAAGCCTACAAGCGCC
>CAYNFL010000291.1:0-780 GCA_964396465.1 uncultured Christensenellaceae bacterium | reverse complement strand
TTGTTTACCGAGATGGAAAAGATACTGCCTGAAGAAGCTTCTGCACAGATGATGGAGCAATTCAGCGGCGGAGGCACGGATAATGGGGAAGCGGCATCCGAAGCGGCGCTTGTGCAGTTTATGCAAAAAATCCGGGACGGGGAAATCAGCTCGGAAATGATATTGGGCGTTGCCCAAAAATATGCGGACCCGGGAAATCCGGAGCATACAACAGCGCTGCAGGCGATCGAAAGCGACATGCAAACGATCAAGCAGGGTATCGATTTCAGTAAGGCATTAAGTATACTGATCACGGTGCTGATACTCTATGCGATCAGCGGCCTGATGTCTTTCATCATGAACTTTGTGATGGCCAAAACCTCGCAAAGAATCGTTTATGATATGAGAAGGCAAGTGGACGAAAAGCTCTCACGCCTGCCGCTTAAATACTTTGACGGGCATACGCACGGGGAGATACTCTCGCGCGTAACCAACGATATCGATACGGTTTCGACATCGCTGTCGCAGGGACTTACGCAGGTTTTAACCTCAGTCACGATGGTTATCGGCATCGTCATGATGATGTTCACGATATCGTGGCTGATCACATTGGTGTGCCTGCTCGTGCTGCCTATAAGCTTCTTCCTTGTGCAGTTTATTGTAAAGCGGTCGCAGAAGTACTTCCGGGGCCAGCAGAAGGAGATCGGGCATATCAATGGCCATGTGGAGGAGATGTACGGCGCGCATCTCGTCGTCAAGGCGTTTGGAAAAGAGGAGGACAGCGTACAGAAGTTTGACGAA
>CAYNFL010000290.1:0-1906 GCA_964396465.1 uncultured Christensenellaceae bacterium | reverse complement strand
TTCTCCGTTTCCCAGATTAAAAAAGCAGGGGCCGTGGCCTCCGCTTTAAGTCCTATGATATATTATCAAAAAAAATGCGAATCGTCAATACGCGCGGCTCTTTGCAAACTGTAAACCCGGCGTGAACTTTTTTCAATCCCCGAAAAAAGCGCGTTTATCGACGACGGCATACCGTCTGATATCATATTCTTCGTCAAAGCGGTTAAAAAATCCCTCCGACGCCGCCATATACTCATCATAATCCGAAAACATTTTGATCTTCCTGTTTATATAATCATAATAATAATAGTAGGTTTTTCTATTTCTCGCCTTTTTGCACGCCGCTTTCAGGCTCTGATCATCCATGCAGCAAATCGCTCCGGGCGGCAGGCCGGTTACGCTGTACGTATTATACGGGCTTGCAGCTTCAATATCCTGCGCGTTAAGGCTGGGCCGCTCGAATCCCAGAGCGTATTCCACCGTTGCGTCGCTGCACAAATAATCATTAGCGTTCAGCCGGTTCAGCAGCGCTGCCGCCACATCGCTCTCGTATTTATCCGCCAATACCGTTTCCGCCTCCACGATGGAGGCGAGCACGATGCGCTCCGACGCGGTCAGGCTGTTCTGGTTCCACACCTTGCCGTTCACGCGCTGATACCGTTTCTCCGCCTCGGCAACCCACATATCCACGCATTGCCCCAGCGTCATACCCGAAGTATCGTAGCTGCCGGGCGGTATGATGCCCTCCATGCGCGCAAAGCCCGATGCGTCCGCGCTGATCAATTCGCTCTGCGCCTGCGAGAAGGCATCCTCAATATACCGCGCGGGCATGTCCGTCGCTGATACAATCTGCGGTATGATGTCACGCCCAAGCGTGTCGCCGTCCCGCACAACGATGATCATACTGGCAGGCGATTCCTCTGCCGTCTCGGTTTCATTGGGCGATTCCGCAGCCAGCGGCGCTTGCTCCGGGGCTGTCGTCGGCACCGGCGCAACCTGTACGTCCGGGGCTGTCGTCGGCACCGGCGCAGCCTGCGTGTCCGCCGTAGAAGCCGCAGACTGAAGCTTCATTGGCTCCATCATTTCCGCGCTTGCGCACGCGCAAATCAGCACCGCTAATATGATAAAGACTGCTGCCGTTAATAATCGTTTGATCATATCTTCATTATAAGTTAAACCAAAAAAAAGACAACTTCTTTGTGGAAGCTGCCAGCTTGCTGACAAAGCCTCATGCTTGTGGACTCCAATGGAAACATGCCTTTCGATTATTGGCCTGCCACTGGCAGACCAATCCCTTGAGAAAGGCAATTAAAAAGATGGGTATGCACAAAAAAACCGCTGACAAACGAAGTTTGTCAGCGGTCAGACAACTTCTTTGCGGAAGCTGCCTCTTTATCCCGGATTATACTATTACGATACCGCTTTCCCGCCTAAAAACTGGCTGTTGTAGAGATCGGCGTAGAAGCCGTTTTTCGCCATCAGCGTTTCATGGTTGCCCTGCTCAATGATGCGCCCGTAGTTCATCACGAGTATCGTCGAAGCGTTCTTGATCGTCGAAAGCCGATGCGCGATCACGAAGTTCGTCCTGCCCTTCATGAGCTCGATCATCGCGTTTTGTATGTAAGCTTCGGTGCGCGTATCCACGCTGCTCGTCGCTTCGTCTAATATCAGCACAGGCGGGTCGGCCAGCAGCGCGCGCGCAATCGTGATGAGCTGCCGCTGCCCCTGCGAAATGTTCGACGATTCCTCATTGAGCACCGTATCATACCCCTGAGGCAGCGTGCGGATGAAGCGGTCGGCGTGCGCCATTTTTGCCGCGCGGATAATCTCCTCGTCCGTCGCACCGTCCCGCCCGTATCGTATGTTATCGCGGATTGTGCCGCCGAATAGCCACGTATCCTGCAGCACCATGCCGAACTGCCTGCGC
>CAYNFL010000289.1:0-1925 GCA_964396465.1 uncultured Christensenellaceae bacterium | reverse complement strand
GATGGCGCTGATGAGTGCGGCAAAACAATCGCCGTTCAACGGTCTGCGAATTTCCCCCGCGCGCTCAATCACTTGCCGCAGCACCGCGTCGCGCGCAATAAGCGCGTTTTTTATCTCCTCGGTCGCAAAAAGCTCCTTCATGCTTCCCCCTGTATCCCGCGCTCAGCCGCGCAGCTCGTTGACGAGCGCCTCCGCTTTTTCGATAATACCCTTAAGCGCCGCTTCCTCAAACGGCGGCGTCAGCCCCGCCTCACGCACAAGGTCGGCAAACCGCATCTCGCCCCCGCGCGACACGAAGCGCACGTACCGCTCGAACGCGTCCGCGTAATCCTCGTGCGAGGCGAACAAAAAACCCAGCGCCACCGTCTGCGCGAGGCAGTAGTCGATATAGTAGAACGGCACCTCGTATATGTGCATTTGGTACTGCCAGCGCGTGCCTTTAGAAAGGTACTGCATGCCCTGCGTGGAAAGGTACGGGCGGTACTGCGCCTCCAGCTTGTTCCACGCCGCGTTGCGCCCGGCGGGCGTCAAGTTCGGGTTCCCGTACACGATGTGCTGAAACGCATCGACGATCGTGCCGTACGGTATGAACGTCAGCGCGTCCAGCACATGGGCAAACTTGTATTGCCGCGCCCTCTCGCCGAAGAACGCGTCGATATACTTCCACGCGAAGAACTCCATGCTCATCGAATGCACCTCGGCGGTCTCCATGCCGTAGGACGCCGGTTCGCGCCCGCTCACCATGTCGCCCGTAAAACGGTTGCGCGAGGTCATATAATCCGCAAACGCGTGGCCCGCTTCGTGCGTGATCACGTCGATATCGCCGGCGGTGCCGTTGAAGTTCGCGAGTATGAAAGGCTGGTGGTATTTCGGGAACAGCGTGCAATAGCCGCCTCCCCACTTGTTCCGGCGCGAATCCACGTCAAACGCCTCGGTCTCCATCATCATGTCGAAGAATTTGCCCGTCTCGGTACTCATATCGCGGTACATGCGCCGCGCAGCCTCGAATATACCCGCCTTATCGAGTACGGGCTTCGGGTTGCCACCCGGCACGCTCACGTCGTTGTCGTAGAGCATAAATTTGTCGATGCCCATGCGCTTCGCGGTTTCAGTTTTGAGCCGTGACACGGCGGGTACGGCGTATTTGAGTACGCTCTCGCGGAACCGGCTCACCTGCGCCGCATCGAAGCTGATGCGGTTCATGCGGTAATAGCCGAGCTCTACGAAATCACGGTATCCCATCTTCCTGCCCATACGGTCGCGTACCGCAACGAGTTTATCGAATATCGAATCCAACTGCTCCGAATGTTTTTCCAGCGTGACGCCCAGCACCTCGTACGCATCGCGCCGCACGCCGCGCAGATCGTCCTGCATATACCGGCGCAGCATCGAAAGCGGTATCGGCTCCGCGCCAAAATCGAACGTCATGCCCGCCATGAGCTTAGAATATTCGGTGATCAACCGGTTCTCCTCTGCCATATCGTCCACGGTCGCGGGCGACATGGACTTCACCTGCGCCTCGTAGAAAGTGAACAGCAGCGGCAGCAGCGCCTGCTCAAGTTCTTTGTGCAGCGGGCTAGCCAGCATCGCCGCCGCGTACTCCGCCTGAAAGCTCTTCACGCGCGGCGTAACCTCGTCATAATAGTCCTTTTCGCCAAGGTAGAATTCATCCGCCGTATTGACCGTATAGCGCATCTCTGCGAGCGACGCCGCCGTGATGAACTCGCGGTTCAGCGCGACAAAGCTCTCGCGCGCTTCCAGCGCCGCGCCCGCGGATTTCGCGCCCTTCACCGCCGCGATGGCGCGCCGCGCCTCGTCCGCGTAGGCTTCGATGGCCATCCTCTCGTATTGAATATCCGATACCTTCATGCCCCTCCCCTAATCGTCTGATATATTATGTATACTCCCGATATTCCCGCAATGCA
>CAYNFL010000288.1:0-1930 GCA_964396465.1 uncultured Christensenellaceae bacterium | reverse complement strand
AACATATTCAACACGGTATCGACCAATATCGGCCTTAGGCGGCACGAGCTTGCGATGCTGCGTTCGGTGGGCATGACACCGGGGGGGTTTAACCGCATGATGCGCTTCGAGAGCATATTCTATGGCCTTAAGGGATTGCTCTGGGGGTTGCCGATCAGCATTGGCATCGGGTATCTGCTTTACCGCATGCAGCTTGACGTGATGGGCGGCACGTTTAATCTGCCGTGGGGCAGCTACGGTGTCGCGATATTGATGATACTCGTAATCGTGCTTTCGTCCATGATGTATTCGACGCATCGTATCAAAAAGGAGAACATCATCGACGAGCTCAAGCAGGAAACCTTTTAACCAGTAAACCGCTGCTCGGCAAAAGCCGGGGATCATCACAGGGGCTGCGCGATATCCGTGCAGCCCCTGTTTTTCTTTGTATTTCGATCAATATCTATTTTTGCTTCATATTACTCCAGCCATTGAATGAACGCCGTCTTGTCGTGACGGTTGTAGCCCGCCCGCTCGTAAAAGCGCAGCGTGCCTTCCTCCTTGGCTCCGGAGAGCAGCATGATCTTATAGCAGCCCGCACGCGCGGCGATGCGCTTCGCGTAATCGAGGCAGCGCGTCGCCCAGCCCTGACGGCGGTACGCGGTATCCGTCACGACGTTTTCGACCAGCGCGTAAGGCCGCGCGCCGTGCGTCAGGTTCGGCACCACCACGACGACGCATGATGCCACGATCTTCCCTTCCGTCTCCGCCACGACGATATGGTGGCCGCGGTCGGAACTGATGCGCTCCCAGGCGGTTTGTATGCGCTCGTGCGGGCCGATATCGCCGCCGGGATGCAACTGCATGTAAAGCGCGAGCAGCGCATCCAGCTCGTCCTGCATGATTTCACGGATCATGTGATACCTCCTTAGTATTGATTGCGACATTCCACGGTACGGCAACATGCCGTACTACGGGCGGAATGTCCATGAGCCCGCCTTGCGTACCAAGGCGCAGCAGATATTCTGACTATGATTGCTGACGCCTGAACCAGCGGTAAGCCAGCACGCACACGGGCGTAAAATACGCGCACCAGAATTCGAGCACGAGTACGCCGATTAGGTCTCCGCCCGCCATGCCGGGCTCAAAGATATGCAGCATCGGCAGCGCCACGCAGGAGACGGCAAACACGCCGTGGATGCGCAGCAGCCAAACCAGCGCCCTGTCTCCCCTATCCTTGGGCGTAAGCGCAAACGAGAGAAAAAACGTAGAGAGCGCCATGAAGCCGTAGCCCAAAAGATCGTAGCTGAAGAACAGCCCGAACTGCTGGTAATTCAGTACCGCATTGGCTTCGTCCGAAAGCTCCGGCGAAACCGCGGTGAGCTGTGCGAAATAGACTAGCGCAATGAACACGCCGTAGATTGCCGCGAACGCGACCGCGGTCATCGCCGCGGGCTTCCTGTCCTTCTCCGCCGCGGCAGCCAGCGCGCAAGTAAGCGGCACAAACCCCCACGCGATACCCATGCTGGAGATGTAGCTGGCCGTGTCGCTGCCCGCGATCATCGATGCCGCGAACGCGAGCACCGAGGCCAGCGTCACGAGCGCCGCGACGCGCCCGAACCTTGGATTCATATCGTATCCCCTTCTCTTTGGTAATGATGCGAAGTTTCACCCTTCCGGCGCTGCGCACCGCAGAGATTCCGTGCCCAGAACGGGTATGGCCGCCCGCTGAATAATCCGGTTTTGCCCTATATCACCATGCCGCCGTTGACGCCCAGCACCTGCCCCGTGACGAAGCCCGATTTGTCGGAGGCGAGGTAGAGTATCGCCTCAGCGACGTCGCGCGGCGTGCCGATCGTGCCGAGCGGCGTTTGCTCCTTGAGCGACGCCAGCGCTTCTTCGTCCAGATGCGCGTTCATCGCGGTATCGATGACGCCCGGCGCGACGCAGT
>CAYNFL010000287.1:0-1947 GCA_964396465.1 uncultured Christensenellaceae bacterium | reverse complement strand
CGCAGGGTTTAAAGCGCGTGATGGCAACGAGCATCGTCAAAATACTTTCCGCGCCGCTGCTGGGGTTCGCGCTCGTGTTGCTGCTCGGCGCAAAGGGGCTGCTCGCTCAGGCGCTCATCATCGGCATCAGTACGCCCGCCGCGATCACCTCGGCGATGCTCGCGCACGAATTCGACAACGAGCCTGGCTACTCCGCGCAGGTCGTGCTCGTCACCACCGTGCTGTGCACATTCACGCTGCCGGGCGTGATCTATCTCGTGCGGCAGCTTTTTCCGTATTGACAAGGCCATAATAGAAAAAGCGTACAAATACGCCTTTTCTGTAAACTTTACTGCGGCACGGTTTACATGCTCAATTCGTGCAAATGCCAATCAGCTTCGATTGCTTTTATGCAGGGTGATCGATCCTGACGCCAAACAACTGCACGCTTGCGCACGATGATATTATTTCCCTTGCAAACTCCGGGCCGTTTCACATCCGACCGGCTACATACTCGCCCGCCCAGCGAATATACCTTGTGACGAAATCCTGCCGATCGGCCGCGCCGCACTTTTTAAACATATTTTGTATATGCTTTTTTACAGTCGCTTCTGAAATAAACAGCTGTGCCCCGATCTCTTTGTTCGTAGTCCCTTCCAGCAGCTTAAGCGCCACATGGCACTCGCGGGCAGAGAAACCGCGCGCTGTAAACACCGGGTAGGCAATTTCAACTGAGAATAAATTGACCGGCACCTGCTCATGGACGCTATCCTCTCCTTTACTTTGCGGCGTCAGCACAATATTGATGGCAAGGCCGATGAGGCTGCCGTAGACCAACGGTATAGATTTTTCCGCGAGCGTATCCATACTGATACCGTCTTCTTCAAGCAGCAGCAACAGTTGAAACAGTGTTGTCAGCAACCCCGCGATATAAGCGTTCCACCGCGCCTGCAACAGTATTTCCGGTAGTTTCGTCCCCTTTTTGTATTGGAAGAGTGTTAAAATTACGACTCCTGCCAATACGGATATCAGCGGAACCGGCTGTACCATACGGCGCACGTCAAACTGCAATATGAATACCAGCAGCACAATATAAATGAGCAAGCCCAGTGTGGGGATCAGCCGTTTTTTCATACCCCATACCTATTCCATCGTTGCAAGCATGGCTTTGGCTCTGGCTTGTACGGGCAGCATGATGAACACAAAGATCATTGAATACAGCAAGGTCAGCAGCGCCATCGCTGCACTGGGGCCAAACTTGGCCGGATCGCCGAAATTCGACAGAATTGCAACGGTGCCGATTACCATCCCTACCATACCCGACAGCAAAAAGGACCATATCGACAACCGTATTGCCGATAGCATACGTTTCAGTTCGATAGCAGAGCAGGGATTGGTTTTTTGAGCCATGAGCTTAAAGCTTTTAAAGAAATCACCCATCAACCCGGATGCTGCCAGCACAGCCGCGCTCAACACCAATATTACCAATAGGCTTGGAAAGTCCACATAGGCCAAAGGCGCGCCCGACCAAAACGCCAGCCCCACTAACGTCGCAATAAAAATCACGATCCCGATCAAATACATCACATGTACCTCCATAATAATATTCGTCCGTTTCCAGACAATGATGATATCGCAATGCCTGAATGGTTTCTCCATTATCCCGCAGGGAGTATTTTAGGCGTATCACATGTTGAATGCTAAAGAGGTTTGATCTTTCTGTATTTTATCACAGAATACAAATTGTATCGAGCCCGCTGACAGGTATGTTTTTATGTGGATATATCGCAACTGAAATCGTAAAAAACGTCGCTTTTACGGAGATATTGTCGCAACGGCGCGGGTTTGATGGGAAAAGGGGAAACGGTATGATATAATGCATGTACATTATTTTGCCCGTTAAAGTGGTGGGATTTTATGGCGCAGAATGACGGCGCGCAGGGCTATCTGTATGAGGCGATGGTCTGC
>CAYNFL010000286.1:0-1966 GCA_964396465.1 uncultured Christensenellaceae bacterium | reverse complement strand
ATATCCAACGCGTAATCCGCTAGCTTGCCCGGTTCCTGCTCCACATCGATATACTCCACGCTGACGCGCTGCGACACCTTGACGTACTCATCCAGCAACGACTGTACCATTTGCTCTTCTTTGCCTGTCGCATAAACGCCTGCAATCCGCACGTCCTCGTCAAGCCCTTCCAGCGTCTTTACCGTTTGCTCAGACAGCGTGAAAAGGCGCTCCGTGGTCATATCAAAGCTCCAATTCAGTTTATAGCAAAGCAGCACCACAAACGTCGCAACGGCAATGACCACTACGGTCGTAATCGCGGTTATAATACCGAATTTTCGCCTGTTCGCGTTATAGGAATTGACTGTCTTCATGGATGCCTCCTATATCAGCCGTCTGCGTTTTATGTTCATGACAGTAAGGAACATAAACACCGATGCGTAGCAGATATAATAGCTGACCGTACCCGACCTGAATACGCCTCTGATAAACTCATCGTAAAGTGCGGATACCGCCAGTGCCGAAAGAATTTCCTTTAAAACGGGTACCTCGACCGACTTTGTAAACGAGGACAACATAATGAACAGAAACAGCAGCCCGAAGCTCGCTATCGCCGCGGTTACCTGATTCTCCGTAAAAGATGCGATGAAGCTGCAAATCGCGATCATTGCGCTGCCTAGCAGAAAAAAACCCACATAGGATGCGATGAGGCCGCCAATGTTGGGCGAACCGTAGATAACGAGAACCACCGCGTAAACACCCGTCACCGTCAGCGTCAATGCGAATACCGTTAAAGCCGCGATAAACTTGCCAACCACGATATCCGTCACCGAAAGCCTGGAGGCGAGCAGCAGGTGCTCCGTACCCGCTTTGCGCTCCTCGGAGTACTGGCGCATCGTTAGTATGGGAAAGGTCATGATTGAAATACTGGCCAGCACGCCGAACATACCTAAAAGGTCTCCGTTACCGCCTAAAAGGTTGGCCACCGTAAACGTCAGGCCGGAAAGCAGCAGGAATATTCCCATGAATATAAAACCGAACGGCGTTGTAAAATAGGAGGCAATCTCTTTCTTGATGATATGGGTCATTGGGCTGCCTCCTTTCGCTGTTCGGGTTCGGATATGATCGATAAAAAGACTTCTTCAAGCGTCTTTGACGCTTTTTTCAACTCCAGCAGCGGTATGTTCTTTGCGGAGAGCGCTATGGACAGCTTGTCCAGCGCGCCTGAATTCGGCTCTAACGAAATGAGAAACCCCGCGCTGCCGCCCTCAATAGGCGCCGGTTCGGTGCGGAGGATTCCGGGGATCGCCTTGAGCGCCTTGCGCGCGTCATCCATGCTGCTTTTCAGCTTCACAAAATACCGCAGCTCTTTTTCATCGGATAAGCGGGCAAACGTATCATCCGCGAGCAAATGCCCCTGATTGATGATCAGTACGCGCTCGCAGGTCATCCTGATTTCGGACAATATGTGGGAGGAGAGCAGTATCGTATGCTCATGGCTGAGCATCTCGATCAGCGAGCGAACCTCCGTGATCTGCTTCGGGTCAAGGCCGACGGTAGGTTCATCAAATATCAGAACCTCCGGCCGACCAATCAGCGCCTGCGCGATGCCGACGCGTTGCCTATACCCTTTGGAAAGGTTGCGGATCAGCCGCTTGCGGACATCATAGACGCTGGCATATTTCATGGCCTCAACAACATGCAAACGCCTTTTTTCTTTTTGCACGCGCCGTATACGAGCGAGAAAATCCAGATAGTTTTCCACGCTCATTTCCATATACAACGGCGGCAATTCGGGGAGATAACCGATATGCCTGCAAGCGGCTGCGGTATCCGCGACGATATCCGTTCCGATAATCGTGATTTCTCCGCTTGTCGGCGGCATATAGCCTGCCAGCATGCGCATGATGGTACTCTTGCCAGCGCCGTTTGGCCCCAGCATACCGACGATTTCACCCTTTTCGATGTGGAAGCTGACTCCCTCAAC
>CAYNFL010000285.1:0-1967 GCA_964396465.1 uncultured Christensenellaceae bacterium | reverse complement strand
GGTTTTTACTCTCCTTGCAGTATTTTTCGAATCAGGAGAGAGCGACGGGGATGAGCAGGTCGAGCTGCATGTCTTCGGGTTCCGTATTGTTTAAAGACAAGTGGTTCACATAGTTGAGGTGCTCTTCAAGCAGGCCGCACATATGCTCCTGATCCTTGATATCACCCGTAAAGGTATACTTGTCGCTTTTCTGAATCCAGTCGAAGAACCATTCCCATTCGTGAAAGTCGCCCATACGTATCATGTGCGCAGCGTATAGCCCTCCGGCAAACTGCTTTTTAACGAGGGGGGAGGGAACCTTCATGTCTTCGGGTATCGTCACCCAGGCCTCGTAACCGTGGGCGCCGGTTTCATCAACGGGATTCGGGTGGTTGAAACCGTAGTGCCGCAGGTCCGGTTTGATTTTGCACAGGTCGGCAGAGCGCACAAAACGATCGATCATCGCGTACACTTTTGTCTCGGGATCGTCCCCGACATAATGCGCGGCGGCTATCGTCGCCGGAGGCAAATATACGATGCGTACATCGGTCAGCTTGGTAAGGTTTTTCTCTGCTTTTTTCAATTCATCCATGGCCTTATCCTCCTTGAAATTGATGCTTGTCGGGGATAAGGATTCAATGGAAGCGAGCAGCGACGAATCCGACGCCAGCATGCTGTCGATCTGAACGTTTGCGGTTTTATTAAGTTCATCGATCAGGCGGCGGAGTATACTTTTAATTGTTGACAGTGCGGAAATTTCCTCGTCGATTTCGGAAACGTTTTGCCTGAAGACCTCGATGGCGGTGACAGCCGCGGGGTTTCGCAGTATCGTCATGATCTGCTTAAGCGGAATGCGCAGCTTCCGCAATATCAATATCTGGCGCAAACGGGCCAGCGCGTCTTCATCGTACATGCGATATGCGTAATCGACGCGCCGATAGCTCTTGATCAGGCCGATTTGTTCATAGTACCGCAGCATTCTCGTGGATATGCCGTATCCCTTTGAAACCTCGGTGATCGTCATGGCTTCCATTGCCCTTACCTCCTTTCCTCAAGGGGGAGTATAAACTGCGACACGATGTCAGAGTCAATAGCATAATCACAAAGTTTTTGGTTTACGCCGCTTACCTTGTTCCAAACGCCTGCGGGCAAGCAGGCAGCGGTTGTAAATGGTAACGCTAAAGCCGCGCTAGCCGGTAAATTCATGGATCAACGCCTGTTCTTCGTCATAGTGCTGCATATTCCATTCCTCATTCTTTGTACTTAAGCTTTATTGTTTGACGGAAAAATTAAGAAAAGCTTCTGTTAAATCATATATTATAGTACTTCAATACAGAATTCAATCGGTTTTACCGTTGCCAGTTTGCCTACAGAATCAGAAGAGATGTAAGGAAACATGCTGGGGGCTTTACGCGGCTTATTTCCGCACCAAAATGCTCATTGTGCCGCTCTTCCATACTGGCGTCAATTGTGAAAAAATTATTTAAGCCAAAAACGAGATTTTCGGGTTGACTGCTATATGTAGTGTAGAATATAATAACTTTATACAATATTTACGTTAAAATATGATGATACGCCTTCGTCGGCTTGTTTTATAATCATATGATATGGGGGTTGGTGTTATGTTTACAGTCATACTTAAAAGAAGCGGGCAAAAGGAAGCGTTCCAGCCGCAAAAGATCGCCAATGCGATATTCAAGGCGGCGCAGGCGGTGGGTGGCGAGGACTTTGAGCGCGCGCAGCAGCTGACCGAACAGGTGGTGGATATCCTCCGTCTGAAGTACTCGGACCGCAACCCGGGCGTGGAGGATATTCAGGACATCGTCGAGCGCGTGCTCATCAAGAACGGCCACGCCAAAACGGCCAAGGCGTATATACTCTACCGCGAGAAGCGTAAGGGCGCAAGGGAGGCTAACGCTTTAATCGGCGCGACGATCGATATGTTCTCAAACTATCTTTCCGATACCGACTGGAACACGCGCGAGAAC
>CAYNFL010000284.1:0-1968 GCA_964396465.1 uncultured Christensenellaceae bacterium | reverse complement strand
CTCCGCGCGGCGGGAGAAAAAACTTTAAACAGCAGGAAGAAGAAAAAGAGTTTAAAGAGAAGCTTGTTTACGTCAACCGCGTAGCCAAAGTCGTCAAGGGCGGACGCAATTTCCGCTTTACGGCGCTGGTCGTGGTAGGCGATGAAAAAGGCAGGGTCGGCGCAGGTATCGGCAAAGCGGCGGAAATCCCCGACGCGATATCCAAAGCCGTGCAAAAAGCCAAGCGCACGATGATTACCGTACCGCTTGTCGGCACGACGATACCGCACGAGGTCATCGGCATATTCGGTCGCGGCCGTGTGCTGCTGCTGCCCGCTAATGAAGGTACTGGCGTGATCGCGGGCGGCCCCGCAAGAGCGGTGCTCGAACTCGCGGGCGTCAAAGATATCAAGACCAAGTCCCAGGGTTCCAATACGCCGGCCAATTGCGTGAAGGCGACCATTGAGGGCCTCCGGGCGCTCAAGACTGCGGAAGAGTATGCAAGGTTGCGCGGCGTCAGCGTCGAGCAATTAAGGTAAGGGGGCTTTAATATGGCTAAGATTAAGATACAGCTTGTGAAAAGCCCGATCGGCTATGAGAAGAGCCAGCGCGAAACGGTAAAGGCGCTGGGGCTTAAAAGGATCGGCAGCGTTGTAGAACAGGAAGATACCGCGCCCATACGGGGCATGATCAGAAAAGTGTCTCACCTCGTCAAGGTGCAGGGATAAAGGAGGGCAAGCCGTGAAACTGAATGAATTAAAGCCGGCTCCGGGCGCGAAGAAAACTCCCAAGCGCGTGGGCCGCGGCATTGGCTCCGGGCTGGGCAAGACGTCCGCGCGCGGCCATAAGGGCCAAAAGGCGCGCAGCGGCGGCGGCGTGCGTCCGGGCTTTGAAGGCGGCCAGATGCCGCTTTCCCGCAGGCTGCCCAAGAGAGGGTTTGTCAACATATTCGCAAAGGAATATGCGATCGTCAACGTCGGCGACTTAGACCGGTTTGACAACGGCACGGAAGTGACGGCGGAGCTGCTGTTTGCGGCTAAGCTCATCCGCAAGCCTTTGGACGGCCTTAAGGTGCTGGGCAACGGAGATATCACCAAGAAGCTTACCGTAAAAGCGACCAAATTCACGAAGACGGCCGCGGAAAAGATCGCGGCTGCCGGAGGAGTGGCAGAGGTGACCGAATAATGTTTAGTACGCTGCGCAACGCATGGAAGGTTCCGGATATCCGCAAGAAGATGCTCTATACGCTCTTCATGTTCCTGATATACAGGTTGGGCGCGCATATACCCGTGCCGGGCGTAAACGCAAGCTTTATTGCGGAAATACTTTCTAAGAACACGTTAGGGCAGTTCTACGATCTGTTCTCGGGCGGCGCGCTTTCCAACGCGACGCTTTTTGCGCTCGGCATCACGCCCTATATCACCGGTTCGATCATCATGCAACTACTCACGATGGCGATACCGGCGCTGGAACGCATGCAAAAGGAAGGCCCGGAAGGGCGCAAGAAGATCGCTTCGATTACGCGGTACGTGGGCGTAGGGCTGGGTCTCGTCCAGGCCATTAGCACGCTGTTGCTGCTGATCAACAGCCAGAGCACCGAAACAGGAGCGCTGATGCAGAACACCGGAGCGCCGATGATACTGAACTATATCACCGTGGTAATGTGCTTTACTGCCGGTACGGCGCTGATCATATGGATCGGCGAGCGCATTACGGAGAACGGTGTGGGCAACGGCATATCGCTGCTGATATTCATCAGCATCATATCGCGCTTACCTAACGCGATACAGCTGATGATTCTAAATAAGACTCCGATTCTGGTCGCCGGGGTTATTGTGGTGCTGGCAGTGCTCATTGTAACGGGTATCACGTTCATCGATATGTCGGAGCGGCGTATCCCTGTACAGTATGCCAAGCGTGTGATCGGCCGTAAAATATACGGCGGGCAGTCCACGCACATCCCGATGAAAATCAACCAATCGGGCGTGC
>CAYNFL010000283.1:0-2009 GCA_964396465.1 uncultured Christensenellaceae bacterium | reverse complement strand
ATATGAACGACGTCTTCATCTCTTTTTCGATATCTACAGGCAGTATCGCCTTTCTGTTGCTGTCCAATGCTGCGCCTCCTTAAACGTCCAGATTGACGACAAGCTTCGCGTTTTGCTCGATGAACTCGCGTCGCGGTTCCACCGCGTCGCCCATGAGCACGGTGAAAATCTCCTCCGCTTCAATCGCGTTATCGAGCGAAACCTGAAGCAGCGTGCGGTTCTCCGGGTCCATCGTCGTCTCCCAAAGCTGATCCGGGTTCATCTCGCCGAGGCCTTTGTAGCGCTGTATCACCGCGCCTTCCTTGCCCACTTCGGCAAGATGCGCTTCGAGCGCTTCGTCGCTGTATAGATACCGCTCGGACTTGTTCTTGGCCACCTTGTAAAGCGGCGGCTGCGCGATAAACACATGCCCGCGCTCGATAAGCTCACGCATATAGCGGTAAAAGAATGTCAGCAGAAGTATACGGATATGGCTGCCGTCCACGTCGGCATCCGTCATGCAGATGATGCGCTTGTAGCGCAGCTTATCCACGTCGAAATCCTCACCGATACCCGCGCCGAAAGCCGTTGCCATCGCCTTGATCTCGGCGTTGGAAAGCGCTTTGTCCTGCCGCGTCTTCTCCACGTTGAGTATCTTGCCGCGCAGCGGAAGTATCGCCTGAAACCGCCTGTCGCGCCCCTGCTTGGCGCTGCCGCCCGCGCTGTCGCCCTCCACGATAAATATCTCGCACTTGTCGGCGTCGCGCTCGGAACAGTCTGCGAGCTTGCCGGGCAACGCCGCGCTTTCGAGCGCGCTCTTGCGCCGCGTGAGTTCGCGCGCGTGCCGCGCGGCCTCGCGCGCGTGCCGCGCGATCAGGCATTTGCTCAATATATCCTTGGCTGTCGAAGGGTTCTCCTCCAAAAAGGCTTTGAGCTCGTCGGCCAGCGCGCCGTCCACAAGCGGGCGAATCTCGCTGTTGCCGAGCTTGGTCTTGGTCTGCCCCTCAAACTGGGGCTCCTGCAGCTTTACGTTGATGATGGCGGTCAATCCCTCGCGGATATCCTCGCCCGCGAGGTTTTCGTCCTTGTCTTTGATCATGCCAAAGCGCCGCGCATAATCGTTGACCACGCGCGTCAGGCCGGATTTGAAGCCCATCAGGTGCGTGCCGCCCTCATGCGTCGGTATGTTGTTCGCGTATGAATAGATGTTTTCGTTGTAGCTGTCGTTATACTGCATCGCGATCTCGACGCTCGCGGTATCCTTTTCGATCATAAAATAGATCGGCTCGGGATGCAGCACCGCTTTGTTCTTATTTAGATACTTTACGAATTGAACGATACCGCCCTCAAAGCAGTAATCGTTTTTTGCGCCGGTACGCTCGTCTGTAAGGCAGATTCGGATGCCGCGGTTTAAAAACGCAAGCTCGCGCAGGCGCACTTTGAGCGTATCGTATACGAATTCTGTCGTCTCGAATATTTCCGTATCGGGCCAGAAGCAAATCTTTGTACCCGTCTCCTGCGTATCGCCCGTTACACAGATATCCCCCTGCGCTTCGCCGCGGATAAAAGTCATCGAAAATTCCTGGCCCTCGCGGCACACCGTGGCCGTTAAGCGCTCGGAGAGCGCGTTGACAACCGAAAGCCCCACGCCGTGCAGCCCGCCCGAAACTTTATAGCCCTCGCCGCCGAATTTGCCGCCCGCGTGCAGCATCGTCAATGCTACCTCCAGCGCGGATTTACCTGTCTGCTGCTGAGTGCCCACCGGAATGCCGCGCCCGTTGTCGGTAACGCATGCGCTGCCGTCCTTTTGCAGCGTTACCGTGATATAGTCGCAAAAGCCCGCCATCGCTTCGTCGATGGAGTTATCCACGATCTCGTAAACCAGATGGTGCAGCCCGCGCGCGTCGGTAGAGCCAATGTACATGCCCGGCCTTTTGCGCACGGGTTCAAGGCCCTCCAGCACCTGTATCTGCTGGGCGCCGTAATGTTCTTCCGCTATGGTGTGATCCATTTTTATCTCCTTAAATTTA
>CAYNFL010000282.1:0-2020 GCA_964396465.1 uncultured Christensenellaceae bacterium | reverse complement strand
ATGAAGAAACCTGCGAGACGACCCTGCCCGGAGTTTATGCGGGCGGCGATATCGCCGATTTTGCCGAGGAGAATGAAGATGACTTGGTCACGATGTGGAAGGATATTGGCAAATATAACGATATTGAGATGCTGCCGAGCGCAGAACTGAAGGATTACATCGATGATTATTCGGAAGTGCTACAGGAGATTGACGCGGAGGACCTGCAGGATATCGGAGATGAGTACGACATGGAGGCGTTCGACGACCTCGCGGGTATCTATGAGGATATCAACGAATATATACCGAGGCTGAAGATTTGTATTCTGGCCTGCCTCGCAGCCAGCGTGATTGCGCTTGCAGGCGCTGCGGTGGCGAAGGTGGCAAGGATTGCGGGCGATGTGATGGTGTTCTCCGGAGCGGGGCTGTTGTTGATATTCAGCCTGATCGCAAGCTCGATACTGCCGATGGCGCTGGCTTCTCTGCTGCTTTTGGCGGGAGGGCTGTTGCAAATTGTGCGGCGCTCGCCGCGGCAAAGCGAGGAGGTGGCGAAATGAAAAAGACGGCATTTGTGCTGGGGTATGCGGGAAGCATACTCGCGTTTGCTTTTTCCATACTGATGATACTGACCGTACCGCTGGGGCTGGCGGGGGATATACTGGATGATGTGAAGAAAGACTTGGGGGTCGAAGAGCTTCAGGCGCTCAATGAAACCGCGCTTGAGATGGAGGAGCAAAGCTGGTCGGATTACAGTGAAAGCGGGCTTTTGGAAATTGCCAAAGAGGCTGCGGATAAAAGCAAATCAGGGCTGGATGAGGACGTATTCACGGATGCGATGAAGTTTGCGTATGATGCCGGGCTGAATGCGATGGTTTCCATGATTGTTGTGGGCGCGGCGATCGTGCTTTCGCTGGTTGGATTGATCGGCACGATGATTACCAAGAAAGCGCCTGTGGCAGGCGGAGTCATGATGTTACTATCCGCATTCTTTCTGCTGCTCGCTGCGATCTATACCGATACGCTGGTACCGACTTTTGCAGCGTCTGTGGTGTTGGCACTGGGCGGCGTCGCTGCTTTTATACCAGAGCGCGCAGACCGGCCTGTGACTGCGCAAAGCGCGCACCCGTATGCCGCGCAGCCGTACATGGCGCCGCCGCAAGGCGATTATCCGGCATACGCACCTCCGCAAAACTATGGGTATGCGCCGCCGCAAGGCGTGCCGCAAAACTATGGGTATGCGCCGCCGCAGGGTGTACCGGGCGCAAGCGTGAGCGAAAATGCGCCGGTGAATGAAAGCAGCGCCACAAAGCCGGTTGCCGGCAGCGGGCTTCCGTTCCCGGAGGAACCCGGAAAACCGGAGGAGCAGTAAGGCACAGCGGGTGAAAGCATGCAAAGGGGCTGTCCGGAAATGAGCGGGCGGATTATCTGCCCTGCGTGGTGTATCTAATCGCATTTATCAAAATAATGTTGGATATATGCGATAGATATTCATTTTAGGACAGCCCTTTTTACTTCGGATGTGAAATAAGAAAGGCCTTTTACAATACAGATGCAACAGCATCAATTACGAGGGATAAAGCCATGATATTGGTAACGGGGGCAAGCGGGCATATCGGCAACGTGCTGGTGCGCCTGCTTTATGAGAGGGGTTATAACGATCTGCGCTTGCTGGTTCATTCGAGCGAAGCGCCGTATTTAAAGCCATTTGCAAAGGAGATCGTGCGTGCGGATATTCGCGATGCTGCGGCGGTATCCGAAGCGGTATCGGGCTGTAGCGATGTGTTTCATCTGGCCGGTATGATACAGATTTCCGCAGGGTACAGATCGCAGCTGTGGCAGGTGAACGCGGTGGGTACGCGCAATGTGTTGCGCGCCTGCATTGAGCACGGCGTGAAGCGCGCCGTGTACGTGTCCAGCATTGAGGCGCTTAAAACGGTTGGTTGCAATGAGATCGATGAAACCATTGAACTCAATCCGAGAACGATGCAAAACGACTATGGGCGATCCAAAATGATGGCGACCGTGGAGGCGTTCAACGCGT
>CAYNFL010000281.1:0-2041 GCA_964396465.1 uncultured Christensenellaceae bacterium | reverse complement strand
ACGCACATCCCGATGAAGATCAACCAGTCGGGCGTGTTGCCGTTGATATTCGCGGTGACGCTGCTGCAGTTCCCGCAGATGATCATTCAGCTGGTCGCTCCCAACGCGGAGGCGGGGTATACCAATGTGATGGGCAGCGGCAAGCCGTTATATCTCGTGCTGAACGGCCTGCTGATATTCTTCTTCACGTTCTTCTACTCGCAGGTTTCGTTCAACTCGCCCGATGTCGCGAAGAACATACAGCAGAACGGCGGGTTTATACCGGGCATCCGCGCAGGCAAGCCGACCGCGGATTATCTGCAGAAGATACTAATGCGCGTGACGCTGTTTGGCGCGATATTCCTCGCGCTGGTCGCGACGGTGCCGACCGGCTTTACCGCGTTGCTGGGGCAAGATATTGGCTTTGGCGCGACAAGCCTGCTCATTATGGTGAGCGTGGCGCTGGAGACGACAAAGCAGCTCGAGACGCATTTGATGATGCGCCACTATAAAGGATTCCTGAAGTAGAGGTATGGAATGAAGCTGATGTTCGCAGGCCCGCCGGGAGCGGGCAAAGGCACGCAGGCCGAAAGGATCGCATTAAGGCTTGGCATACCGCACATCTCGACCGGGGATATGCTCCGAGAGGAGATAAAAAACGGTACCGAGCTGGGCGCAAAAGCCAAGGCGTACATAGACGCAGGCGAACTCGTGCCGGATGACGTGATTATCGCGATGGTCAAAGATCGTGTGGCTCAGCCTGACGCCAGCGGCGGCTTCATACTGGACGGGTTTCCGCGTACGAAGGAGCAGGCGGCGGCGCTCGAGAAGATTGAAAAGCTTGATGCGGTGATCAATATCTACGTGCCGGACAGCAAGCTGATCCACCGCATCTGCGGAAGGCGCGTATGCAAGGACTGCGGCGCGACGTATCACGAATCCATGCTGGAGAACGTGAAGGTCTGCCCCCGCTGCGGCGGCGCGCTTTACGTGCGCGATGACGATTCCGAGGAAGTTGTCAAACAGCGCCTTGCGGTATACAAAGAGAAAACGAAGCCATTGATCGACTACTATACAGCCAAGGGGATATTGTACGACATCGTGGGATCGGGAGGGATCGACAACATCACCGATGCGATTATGGCGGTGTTGAACAAAGAAAAATGATTGTGATCAAATCGGCCCGGGAAATCGAGTTTATGCGAGCCGCGGGGGAGATTACCGCGGAAGCGCTGATACTTACCGGCGAAGCGGTTCGCGCCGGTATTACGACAAGGGAACTCGATACCATCGCGAGGCGGTATATTGAAAAAAGAGGGGCGTCGCCATCGTTCCTCGGATATCACGGATATCCTGCATCAATATGTGCCTCGGTAAACGAGGAAGTCGTTCACGGCATACCGGGAGACCGGGTGCTTAAGGAAGGCGACATCGTGAGTATCGACCTTGGCGCGAAGTACAAGGGGTATCATGGCGACAGCAGCAGGACGTTTCCGGTCGGCGCGATATCAAAAGAGGCGCAGCGGTTGATCAAGGTGACGGAGAACGCTTTTTATGCCGGTATGAACGCATTTGCTGCGGGCAGCCGACTGCAGGCGATATCGGCGGCGGTGCAGCAAACCGTCGAAGACGCCGGTTTCTCTGTTGTGCGGGAGCTTGTGGGGCACGGTATCGGGCAGCAGATGCATGAGGATCCCAATGTGCCCAACTTTGTGACCAGCCTGAAAGGCCCGAAGCTTGAAGTTGGTATGGTACTGGCGATTGAGCCAATGGTCAATTATGGCGCTCCGGGAACGATCACACTGGACAACGGCTGGACAGTATGCGCGAAGGACGGCAGTATGTCCGCCCATTACGAGCATACGGTGGCGCTGACGGACGACGGGCCGCAGATACTGACTCAGGCCTGTAAGGAGTGATGCGCATGGTGGAATATCCCGTTGAGATCGGGCGGCTTGTAAAATCAACCGCCGGAAGGGACAAAGGCAGATATTTCGTCATCATGGACATCATTGACGAGCAGTACGTATATATTGTCGATGGAGACTTAAGGAGCAAAGAC
>CAYNFL010000280.1:0-2045 GCA_964396465.1 uncultured Christensenellaceae bacterium | reverse complement strand
CGTAGGGCAGTACGCGCGACGCGGTATCGTCGCTGATTTGCAGTACATCGTTCAGATCGCCCACCTTGCCCGATACCGGCACGCCCTCATAGAACGCGAGTTCGCGTTGCAGCACATCAATCACCGCGGGTGCGCGGTTTGCGTAATCCCGCGTTTCATCTTCACCCCCCGCATCGATCAACTCCAAAGCGATTCCATACGCATCCTTTGCTGTCATACTGTTTCACTTCCTTTCATAGCTGACACTTCCGCAGCCAATCTGCGCTTACGCTCCGTTTGGCTGCGGTTTTTTTGTGCACTACTCATCTCTGGTTTGCCTTCCTTGAAGGCGGCTCCAAGGAAGGCATGTTTTTTCTCGTATGCTTTGCCTTAATGCAACTGCATTGCAGAAAACATAAACGCCTCATACTCCGATGCTTACGGTGTAAAAGAAAAAAGCGCTCATTCGCGCTCAAATATGGAATAAAAAAGTGATTCCGCGCTTTCGCACATCTCTTTACTTTTCAGTTGTTCACCGCCGCAGTGCGTTACATGCCGCAGCCAAAGCCTCCCCTTTAGGGGAGGCGGACGGCGCAAAGTGCCGGATGAAGGGCGACTCTATGAATACAGCCTGTGCTTCCCATCCATTTTGTTTTGAAAAAGCGGGAAGCTCCACGCCTTTCAGTTATTCACCGCCGCAGTGCGTTACATGTCGGAGCCAAAGCCTCCCCTTGAGGGAAGGTGGACGGCGCAAAGCGCCGGATGGAAGGATGACTCTATGAATACAGCCTGTGCTTCCCATCCATTTTGTTTTGAAAAAGCAGGGAAGCCGCGCTTTCGCACAACTCCCCCGCCTCTCCAACTGTGCACTATTCCTTGCTCACTTTTTACAGCTGTATCGCCTCAATGCTGATATCCGCCAGTGCCCCGGCGCCCAGCGCCTCGCCTTCGCTATCCACGAACGCCACGTTGATCGTTTCCGCCGCCTTGTACCGCGCTGTGTCAAACAGCGCGATATACGCCGTTTCCCCCGCACCGACGGTTACATCCATATCGCCCAGCGCCGCACGCGGGCCTGACCCTGCCGCCACGCGCACCACTGCCGCCGCCTCGCCCGCGTTCGCCACGCGCAGCGCCAAGCGGCTGTCCTTGCCGCACGGTACCATCTGCGCCGCCGCAGCCGCCGCGATGCCAACCGTGGCCACGATATCATGCCCGCCGCCGGTTACCGAAAATACGCTCACATTTGCCATATGATATCCTCCTTATATTTCCGTCTCATCGGCCGCCGTCAGGTCCACGCGAATCAGCTCGCCCGGACGGATTACCGTCGCGCCGTAGAGGTGCAGCACCTTGAACGCGTCGGCAAACATCTTCTCCGGGCTGTACCGCTCAATCATGCCGGGCGGAATCTGCTCCGCGAGCGCGATTGCCTGCTGCGAGAACGCCATGCAGTGGTTCGCGTCGCCCGTCTTTTTGATCGAATTGCTCACGTACACGTTAAAGTTCAGGAAGCTGCCCTTAAAACCCTTGCCCAGCACATCCGCGTTGGATTGCTGGAACATGATCTTGCCGAGCACCAGCTTCGTGTAGATTGCAGGCGATATCACGAGGAACTTCTGCTCCTCGAACGGCACATCGGCCTCCAGCAGCCGCTGCTCCGTTTCCGCCAGCGTCGAGAGTATCGACTTCGACGTACAGCTCTCGTTCTCAATCGTATCGCCCGCCTGCGTATAGAAGCCCGCGAGATATTCATCGAGCGTCTGTGCGAGCGCCTTTTTGGCTTCCCTCACCTCGACGCCGAACACCTCGCCCTGAGATTGCGCCCTGTCGATACGGTCCACCTCGACGTTGACGTACTTTGCCTGCGTGATGTAAAGGTCCTGATTATAGCTGCTCTTTTCTTCCAGCGTGATATCCTCACCCGGCGTATAGTCGCGCACAGTCGGCCTGCCCACGCCCGCGATGTGCAGCACATCGCCCTTCTTTGTGATGTCGCCCAAAATCGGCCCCTTGTAGCAGAGGTTCTTGAACACGCAATCCCTGCCCCTGTCCGTCATGAGCTC
>CAYNFL010000279.1:0-2048 GCA_964396465.1 uncultured Christensenellaceae bacterium | reverse complement strand
ATCGGGGATATCTAGGGAACTCAGGCGGATGATTGCGCCTAAAATCATCGCGTACAAAACGGGCATCTTAATGATGCTCAGCAGCGCATCGCGGCGCGAAGCGTGGCCCGCGCTGGCTTGGTATACACTGACCGTGGACGAAGTGATGTTCTGAAACAGTACGATGATGAGCTGAGAAACGGTCACGACCGGGCTGCCCTGAAACGCAAGGTCGATCAGCGGGAAGCCGTAGTTGCCGGTGTTGATAAGCATCAGCGTGTTGGTGGTGGCGTTACGGAAGCTTTTCGGGAAACGCGCAATCGCGCTATATGCGCGGCTGATAAAGTAGAGCCCGATCATCAGCAGTACGTTGTACGCCGACACCAAAAGAAATATATCCATCGAAAAATCCGACACGAGTATACGCGTGAATACCATGCCCGGCACCAGCAAATAGATCTGGAATTTAATAAGGGTCCGCACGTCCGTTTTAAATATCTTCTGAAATCCATACCCCGTCGCGATCAACAGCAATATCGGCAGCGATATGGTGACCAGTATGTTAAGCAGTTCGCCCATGAAGCTTTTTCCTTAAAGTTTGATGCGTTTATTATAACAGGTTATCGCGCGGTGGTAAATATCAGCGCCGGTGAGTAATCCAACCGGGATGTCCCCGTTTTCGCGCATATACTCACACCCTCCTACATATATACCACTGTATGAACGTAAACGGTTCGTCCGATATGCTGACAGGGGGTAAGGGCGGGTGGCGAAGGTCAAGTATGCGGCGGCGGTAATGATGGCGCTGGTGATGGCGTTTTCATCGGGCAACGCAAATGTCGTTTATGCCGCGGACGCCGAAGAAATACCGGCACAGACGGTTGAAGCGCCGACGCCGGAGGAGCCTACGCCGGAGCCGACGCCGGAGCCGACGCCGGCTCCCACGCCTGAGCCCACGCCGATCCCGACGCCGGAATCCACGCTAATGCTCACTCCGACGCCCGCGCCGGAGTTAACGCCGATGCCGACGCCGGAGCTTATACCCGTGCCGCAGCCTGTGCCGGTGGCAACACCCGCATCGGCGCCCGCGCCCGCCGCGCTCCCTGAATTTGAGGCGCTTTCACTGCCCGAGATTCCCTCCGGTGCGCCCGCGCCCGCGCAAGTAAAGCGCCTGCCGGATTCGGGTATGGTCTGCCTCACGTTCGACGACGGCAACAGCAAATCGTCCATCATCAAAATACTCGATTGCCTAAAGGCAAACGACGTGCAATGCACCTTTTTCGTGATTGGCTCCAACTTAAAGCGGTATCCGCAGCTTTGGCGCCGCGCGGTGGAGGAGGGCCACGAAATCGCCTACCACACAATGACGCACAAATCGCTGAACCGCTGTTCAAACAAGCAGATCGTCAAGGACATCAACCGGTGGAACGAGACCGCGAGAAGCGTGCTCGGCGCGGGCTATCATATTCCTAAGATCGCGCGCGCACCGGGCGGCAGCGCGAACAAGCGCGTGCGCCGTCTGTTCAGCGCCATTGGGTACAGGCTCATTTACTGGAGCAGCGACACCTTCACTGGCGTATACCGCAAAAGCCATAAAAACGCGGGCGCGAGGATCGCGAAATACATCATCAAAAGGACGAAAGCGGGTTCGATATCACTGCAGCATTTCAACAAATACGACGCCGCCTCGGTATTAAAGTATATCACGGTGCTGAAGCAGAATTTTACGCTTGGTACCATCAGTGAAGCGCTGGCCGCGGGTGGGTGATGAGAGCTTCCCTCGCCTAGAGGGAGGGGAACCGCTTGCGGTGGAGGGATATTATTTCTTCGGGTACGGCTTCATCACATCGGTCAGCCCCAGCAGGTAATCTACGCTGACCCCGTGGATATCGGCAAGCTTAATCAATATTTCGGGCGACATCGTCCTAACGCCGGTTTCGTAGCTGGAATAGGTGCGGCGGTTGATAAACAGCATATCCGCCACTTGCTGCTGCGTCCAGTCCTTATCTTCCCTTAAGTTCCGCGCTCTTTCGTATATCATTATCCTCACCCTGTATGGATTATGCCGT
>CAYNFL010000278.1:0-2075 GCA_964396465.1 uncultured Christensenellaceae bacterium | reverse complement strand
TTGCTTGGATGGGGCATGAAGATTCGCAGATGATACGGAAAGTATACGCTCATCGTACAGAAAAAGCACAAGCCAAAAATGCTACACTCTTTCTTCAAGGGGCAGGGGAACATGTTGAATACCTCAATAGAGACGATTAGAGCCGGAACACTACGGCCAATTTATAAATTAAAAGTGAGCGAATTTTTCAATGCTTTTAATGCGTTGTTACCAAGTTGTTACCAAGAGGCCAATAACGAAAGTAAATTGATAATGCCTAAGCAAACAAAAAACCCGCGGAACATGCATGTTTCCTCGGGTTTTCTTTGGTGGAGACGAGGGGGATCGAACCCCTTACCTCTTGAATGCCATTCAAGCGCTCTACCAAGTGAGCTACGCCCCCAAATTCACGCAAAATCAATTTTAATCGCTGCAAAGCTGTATGTCAACTGCAATATTACCGTTTGAGTGTTAATGTACTTGACCCGCTTTAATGCATGTGCTATCCTTTATAAAATTAAATACGATCTTTCGGTGCCTGTGTATTTGATATACACAGGATAATAGGGAAAACGGTGTAAAACCGTTGCAGCCCCCGCTACCGTAAGGCCGACCGCGCGGACTTGAATGCCACTGATTTTTTTCGGGAAGGCGTCCGCAAGGGATGAAGCCGAGCCGGGAAACCTGCCGATCGATTTTGGTTTTTGAGTTCTTCGGAGGGAAGACGCAGACGCTCAAGGCTTTTTCGCCCCGGCATTTGCGCGCGGGGCGTTTTATTTCTGACAGTGTTTTTAGTTTTTGCTCCGCGGAAAAATAAAATTATCGGAGGAAACCCATGAAAGGCAATAAGAAAGTACTCATCATCGGTCTGATCACGCTGGCTGTGCTGCTCGCGGCGTTCGCGGCGGTATACTTCCTCGTGATTGACAAGCCGATTGCCGGAGAGAAAGACATCACAGTGGAAATCATCCATTCCGACGCGACAGAGAAGACGGTCGAAATCAGCACGGACGCGGAATACTTGCGGCAGGCGCTGGAGGAAAAGGACTTGATCGAGGGAACCGAGTCTGAGGAATACGGTATGTTCGTGCTAACAGTGGACGGCGAGACGGTGAACGGAGACAAGCAGGAGTGGTGGTGCTTTACGCAGGCTGGCGAAACGCTGACGACAGGCGTCGATGATACTTTGATTGAGGACGGCGATCAGTTTGAAATCACCTTCTCCACAGGCTGGTAACGCGAGAATCGCGATCCGGGAAATACTGTTGATCGGATTGCTCAGCGCGGTACTGATTATCGTTCAGGTAGCAAAGGCGCTCATTGCGCCTTTCCTGCCGAATATTGAACTGGTGTCTCTTTTCATCATCGTGTATACGCTCGTTATCGGTAAAAAGGTATTCTATATCATCTATGTGTTCGTGTTGGCGGAGGGGATGGTTTTCGGCTTCGGTATATGGTGGATCAGCTATTTATATGTCTGGAGCATACTCGCGATTGTTGTGCTGCTGCTGCGCAAAGCCGGGAATACAGTGATCTGGGTGATCGTGTCCGGCGTGTTCGGGCTGCTGTTCGGCGCGCTTACCGCGATTCCCTACCTGTTTACGGGCGGGATCGGCGCGGCGGCGGCTTACTGGGTCAGCGGCATACCGTTCGACCTGCTGCACTGCGCGGGCAATATCATCGCGGCGGCGCTGCTATTGAAGCCGTGCCTTACTGTGCTGGAAAAGCTGTATTTGCGGGAAAATACCAGAGCTTTAGCAGATAACCTCCCATAAAAGCCTTGCCATGATAAAGCAAATGAGAGCAGCAAATGGCCCCCTTGCCTAAAGTGGGCTTCGCCGACAGGCGATCGGGGGATATGGGTATTCTCTGTATTGGTGCAAAAACAAAGGATTATTACATCAACTGTCCAAAAATATTCAGCAATTGAGGCTGTGGTAACGGAATGCCGTAAACATTGTTTCTAATTCCGCTATTCTTGTGCAGCCCTTCTTTCTATGGTATACTTTCGCGTGGATTGATTTGCATTTTAAGGAGAGCCGTTATGAGAATGTCCCAGATGCTTCTCTCGACGCAGAGGGAAGCGCCATCCGAAG
>CAYNFL010000277.1:0-2097 GCA_964396465.1 uncultured Christensenellaceae bacterium | reverse complement strand
TTTGAGGAAGTATACGAAAGAGAAGAACGGCCTATCGCACGCAATTACATTGACCGGCAGGACAGGAACCAAGACCGTAAAAGGGACGACCGCAGACGGGATGATTACCGGCAGGGAAGCCGCAGGCAGGGAGAGCGCCCCGAGTTCCACAGGGAAATTGAGCTGCCCGAGGAGATGCCAGAAACGCCGCGCGAACCTCAAAACGAAGCGGAGAAGTTTTTATACGGTTTGTTTACGCATATGCGCATGAACGTCGTGCTTTCCTCCGGCGAGGAGGAGGGCATGCTAAAGGTGGATATGTCGGGGCGCGGCATGGGTATGCTGATAGGGCGCAGAGGCGAAACGCTGGATGCGCTGCAGTACTTGACGAGCCTCGTGATCAACACCGGCAAGAGCGAGTATACCAAGGTGATGCTCGATACCGAGAACTACCGCGGCAAGCGGGAGGACACGCTAAAGCGCCTCGCCGCGCACCTTGCGGACAAGGTGCAAAAGAGCGGCCGCCGCGTGGTGCTGGAGCCCATGAATCCTTACGAGCGGCGCATACTGCACGCGACGCTGCAAGGCTACGATAAAGTGTACACCTACAGCGAGGGCGAGGATCCGTTTAGGAGCGTGGTGGTGGCTTTAAAGGGGCAGGAGGACGACGACCGCCCGCCGGAGCCCATTTCGAGGCCGAGGCCGAACCATCGCCGCAGATAGCGGTCGAATAAGATGACAAAAACCGCCGTAAGTGATGGCGGTTTTTCTATGCTTCGTACTTTAGCTTAAAGCAGCCTTCGTCATACGGTTCCCAACCGTTGCCGCAAAGCAGTTGATTGAGGTAATGCTCCGAGAGCCGAAAATCGAAAGCGCCTTTGAAATATACGGACATCTCTCCGGTTTGGGCGATCTCTCCGCTCTCTATCCTGAATGCGCTAAAGCGTGCGGCCATGTCGGTGGCGAGAAAGTTCAGCAGCGCTGCGTCGGTGGAGTAAAAGTCGATGCGGTCGTTGCCGGTGACGTAAATAAACATATGGTAGCAGGTCATGCGAATACCCCCATGTAAAAAATATTTATATCCAAGGAAGTCATTCATATATCCGTATCAAAAAAAAGGTTTACTCGGTTTCCTTGAGGATTGTATACAGCGTATTGAGCGGCAGCCCCATCACGTTGTAGTAGCAGCCGCGGATGCCGCGGATGAACTTGCCGCCAAAGCCCTGTATGCCGTACGCGCCCGCTTTGTCCATGGGCTCTCCCGTGGCGACGTACGCGCTTATTTCTTCATCCGTCATATGCGCGAACGTGACCTTTGTCACGCAACAGGCCGTGCGCTGCGCTTTGCCCGATATCACGGCGAGGCCGGTGTACACTTTGTGCGTTTTGCCGGAGAGCAACCGCAGCATCCGGCAGGCGTCCGCCTCGTCCTGCGGCTTGCCAAGCGCATGGCCGCGCAGCGCCACGAGTGTATCCGCGCCGATCACGAGCGCGTCCGGATACCGCGCCGCGATATCGCGTGCTTTGCGCAGCGCGAGCACGGCGACTTGCTTTGACGGATGCCCGGACGCTTCCTCGGCTGCGTCGCTCGGCACGATATCGAATTCGGGCAGTATCGTTTTAAGCAGCTCTTTACGTCGCGGCGAGGCGGAAGCGAGTATGACGCGCGCGGGCAGCTTCATTATCCCTGCGCCGCCTTGGCTTGCGCCGCATTCGGCGCGTATATAACGCCCTTGGGGCAGACCGCGGCGCACGTGCCGCAGTTCGTGCATTTTTCGTAGTCGATCACCGGCAGGTTATCTTTGAGTGCGATGGCACCTTCGGGGCACTTCTTGGCACACAGCCCGCAAGCGATGCAACCCGCCTTGCAAATTTCGGTAACCGCCTTACCCTTGCGCGTCGTGCGGCAAGTGACATAAACGCTGCGCTCTTTGGGCATAAGCGCGATGCCGTGCTTGGGGCAGGCCGTAACGCATACGCCGCATCCCGTGCATTTTTCCTCATCGACCATTGCGATGCCCTTGTCGGAGAGGTAGATCGCGTCGAACGGGCATACGCGCCCGCACGTTAAAAGGCCCACGCAGCCATACGGGCACGCGGACGGCCCGCCCGCGAGCG
>CAYNFL010000276.1:0-2100 GCA_964396465.1 uncultured Christensenellaceae bacterium | reverse complement strand
GCCCGTGACATACGATGCAAATGATGTTATAATGGCATCATTATCCGGGAGGACATTAAAATGCAGTACATACTCGATCAGGCGCTTGCCGCAAAAAAGGCGTCTTACGCGCTCGCCTGCCTTGGCGCGGACGAAAAGAACGCGATACTTTTTCGTATGGCGGACGCGCTTACCGCACAGGCTGAATACATTATCGCGGAAAACGCAAAGGACGTGGAAGCCGCGAAGGGCAAGGGCACGCCCGCCTATATGATCGACCGGCTGTCGCTTTCTCAAAAGCGTATCCTTGGCATGGCGCAGGGGCTGCGCGATGTCGCCGCGCTACGAGACCCTGTCGGCGAGGTGCTGAGCGGCACACAGCGGCCCAACGGATTATCCATCGTCAAGCAGCGCGTTCCTTTGGGCGTGATCGGCATCATCTACGAGGCGCGGCCCAACGTGACCTCCGACGCGGCGGGGCTTTGCATCAAAGCGGGTAACGCGGTGGTGCTGCGCGGTGGCAGCGACGCGATCCATTCGAATCTTGCCGTCGTCAAAGTAATGACGGATGCGGCTTATGAAGCGGGGCTGCCCGAAGGCGCTTTGCAGCTCATCAGCGACACCTCGCGCGAGGCGGCCACATACATGATGGGATTAAACGGCGTGATCGACGTACTGATACCGCGCGGCGGCGCGGGGCTCATACAGTCGGTCGTAAAAAACGCCACCATCCCCGTGATCGAAACTGGCACGGGTAACTGCCACGTGTATATCGACGCAAGCGCCGATATCGATATGGGCGTTGCCATCATCCACAACGCCAAGACGAGCCGCCCCTCCGTCTGCAACGCGGCGGAAACGCTGCTCGTCCACGAGGCCGTTGCGCAGCAGTTCCTGCCGCTGATGGCGCAAAAGCTGTCGGGCGTAGAGCTGCGCGGCTGCGAAAGTACGCGCGCGATCATCGACTGCAAGCCCGCGACGGACGAGGATTACGATACGGAGTTTTTGGATTACATACTCGCGGTCAAGGTGGTGCGCAGCCTTGACGAGGCAGTCAGCCATATCAACCAGTACGGCACGAAGCATTCCGAGGCCATCGTCACCAGCGATTACGCCAGCGCGGAAAAGTTTCTCGCGCGCGTGGACGCGGCGGCGGTATATGTCAACGCTTCCACGCGGTTCACAGACGGCGGCGAATTCGGCTTCGGCGCGGAAATCGGTATCAGCAACCAGAAGCTGCACGCGAGAGGCCCTATGGGGCTAGACGAGCTGACCACATATAAATACATCGTCCGCGGTAACGGGCAGATACGGTAATGGACGCACCATTGATCGCGCCGTGCGGCATCAACTGCGCGCTGTGCCTCGCCTTTCAGCGCGAAAAAAACCATTGCGACGGCTGCCGCAGCGACAATATACCGTTTAAAAGCTGCAAAAGCTGCGTGATCAAGAACTGCGAGGCGCAGCTGCATAACGGCTGGAGCGATTGCAGCCCGTGCGAAAAGCCCTGCGCGCGCTTAAAGCAGCTCGACAAGCGCTATCGAACCAAATACAGCACGAACGTGCTCGAAAACCTGGCATATATACGGGATCACGGCATGGATGCTTTTCTGGATAAACAGGCCGCAGAGTGGACGTGCCCGGACTGCGGAGCGCTGATATGCATGCACCGCGGCAAATGCCTGAAATGCGGATCATAACCAAGCATGGCAACGCATCTTTGGATTTGACAGATAAGTTTCTTTTTTGTGAGGCTTATATGGATGTGTCTTTGATCGCTCCTTGCGGAATGAACTGCGCGCTGTGCCTTGCGTTTCAGCGCGATGATAACCGCTGCTCGGGCTGCCGCGACGACAGCGTAAAAAAGACGGAGTCGCGCATGCGATGCGCCATCAAGCAATGCGACAAGCGCCTGCAAAACCGGTGGCTCAACTGCAGCCCGTGCGAAAAGCCGTGCGCGCGGCTGAAATCCCTCGACAAGCGCTACCGCGAGAAATACAATATGAGCATGATGGAGAATCTCGCATCCATCAGGGAGAACGGTATCCGCGCCTTCCTCGCGCAGCAGGGCAGGCAGTACACGTGCGGCCAATGCGGCAACATCATCTGCGTGCACACTGG
>CAYNFL010000275.1:0-2112 GCA_964396465.1 uncultured Christensenellaceae bacterium | reverse complement strand
CGACAATGGCCACCAAAGGCTTTGCCATGTTACTCCTTAATTACACATTTTAAAAACTGCGCGATATCCGACGCCGGGTATACCGGCACGCCGAGCTTCTTTGACAGCTGCGCCACCGTCATATCATCCAAAAAAACGCCCTCGCGCACGGCATTCCCCGGAACCAGCAGCGCCTCGCCGAGCGGCTTGCCTTCCACCGCTTTACATATATCCGCGCCGCACAGCAGCCCCGATACCGTAATGCTTTTGCCGAACGTTTCGTTCTCCGCGCAATAGACATCGATATGCGCGCCCAGCGCGCGCTCCGCGCGTATCGCGATCAGCGATATCAGCGGATACGCGTCCTCACCCGTCACGGCGCTGACATGCCGCCCGTTCCCGTGGCACTGCGCAATCGCTTCGTCCGCTTCCTGCATCAGCTTTGCGACCAGCCCCACGCCGTTCTCAATCTGCGGGTAATCCTCGTATTCGCCCGCTTCGGGTATCGTCAGCCCCGCTTTCAGGTAATACTCGTCCGCGGCGAACACGAAACGCGTACCGATACTATTTAAACATTCTTTCTGCCATTTTTCAACCTCTTTAACGGTGTGCTGCGCCATCTCCCGTGTGACGGGTTTAAGCTGCGGAAGCCCCCGCCGGTGCTCCGTAAGGCCCACCGGCACCACGGCAAGGCTCATTGCGGCGGGGTACAGGCGCTTTAAGAACTGGAACGTCTCTTCGAGCTTTTCCCCGTCGTTGAGCCCCGGGCAGACGACCGCCTGCGCGTGAAATCGGATGCCGTTCCTTTTCAGCTTTCGCAGCAGCGGGCGGATACGCAGCGCGCTGCCGTTACCCGTCATATGCCGCCGAAGCGCTTCGTCCACGGTATGCACCGATATATACAGCGGGCCTGCGCCGCGCCTCAATATGCGCTTCAGCTCCGCTTTCCCGATATCCGTGAGCGTCATATAGCTGCCCGAAAGCAGTGACCAGCGCCAATCCTCATCCTTGACGTAAAGGCTTTTTCTCATGCCGCGCGGCAGCTGGTCCACAAAGCAGAATACACAGCGGTTGCCGCACACGCGCTTTTTTCCGAGCAGCGATTGCGTAAAATCAAGGCCAATCTCCTCGCTCTCGTCCTTATCCACACGCAGCTTTAGCGTTTTTTCCCCGCGGCGTACGCGAAATTTCAGCTTGGGTTTGCCCTCAAACCACACATAATCGATATAGTCGATCAGCGGCTCGCCGTTCACCGAGAGTATGATATCGCCCGCTTTGATACCAGCGGCTTTCGCCGCGCCGGACACGCGTTTCACTTTAAACAAAAAAATGCCCTCGCACGTTTGCTTCGGGCTATTATACATGATTTCTCAGCAATCCGCCATACTCAAGTTTCGGCGTGCCGCGAGGCGTGGCGGGGAATGTAGCGCGCTTTAAACGGCCTGCGCAGCCGTACGGCGCCCACGATAAAGCTCACCGCGATCGCCACCGAAGCCGCGCAGATGCCGGAAAACCACGCCGTGGCATCCAGCCCGGTAATCAGCCGCACCGTATGAGCCGAAGCCTCGTAGATGCCCGCAAGCACCGGTGCGAACAACGCCGCACGGCGGCCGACGCATAGTAGCGCCGTCAGCGCAATCACGGCGCCTTCGATATACGGCAGACAGGTGACGGTGTAGTCGCCCCACAGCAGTTCCTCCAAGCAGGAAAGCAGCACGCACAGCGCAGCGGCAACCGGCAAGCCCATCGGAAACTCGCGCTGTACGGCAATCATCGCCACGGGTGCGAAGCAATAGAACAACCCCGCGAAGCTGACCGATATGCTGCCCGTAATGCGCACCTCCGGCAGCAGCAGCAAAGCCGCGGTGCACATAAAATACAGCATGAATGCCGCCCCTCTTATCTTCAAAAACGCCGCCGCCGACCGCAGGCTGCCAGTCGCATACAGCACCGGCATGCCCAAAATCACAATCAAAGAACCGTCCATAAACCGCTCCCTCTTATTTTGATTTAGTTTGCCCTGGGGGAAGCGCCGCAATTCGCGCTGCATCATCAAACAACATTTCAAGGGACATGCTGGCCTGTGCATCATCGCTAAATTAAGAACAACAAGAACATATCATCTAAAAAATT
>CAYNFL010000274.1:0-2135 GCA_964396465.1 uncultured Christensenellaceae bacterium | reverse complement strand
CGCTGTCGTTGCTCAGCATGCAAAGATGCGCCGATTCTCCCGTCGCCTCCACGAGCTTTGCCATAAAAGGCCTTGAAGCCGAAATGATATTGAGATTTTTAACGAGCCTGTCGGACAAACGCAGCAATCCCGGCCCCAGCTTGTATTTGGCCGTATCGCTGTCCTGCGCGACCATGTTGGTCGCGATCAACGTTTCTAATATGCGGTATGCCGTGCTTTTGTTGACGCCGAGTTCCTCCGCGACCTCAGTCACGCCTGCGGTCTTGCGCTTGGAGAGAAACACGAGTGCCGCTATGCCGCGTTCGAGCGACTGTATCATTGCCCCGCCCCCGCAAAACCTTCGAAGTACATATAGCCATGCTGCGATACCGCTTCCCGGAATGGCCGGTGGGACAGCGCGGTGGTTACAATCTCCGGTTCGAGCGCGCGCACGATATCGCCAAACGGCTTGTGCGCCGCCTGCGACACGCTGATCAGCTTCGCGCGGCTTTGCGCTTGGCTTTCGCTGCGGTGCGGCGGATACCCCGCGCCGGGAGGGTTTGCAAACAGCTTTTCAAATATATAGTTTAAGTTGAGGCCGCCCGCCCAGCCATAGCCCTTGTTAAGCGCCAATGACACGCAGTTGCCCGCGTTGATCTGCGAGAACAAAAACGCGTCGAGCGGATCGAGTATCAGCCCGCAGAACACGCCCGGATACTGCATTACGGAGTTCAAGAACCCCTGCCCCGTGCCGCAGCCGCCCACGACGAAATCGGCCGCGCCGATATTGAGCAGCGCCGCGGCAATCAACCCCGTGTGGATGTAGGTCAGCTCCGGCTCGCCCTGCGCCCCCGTCATGCCGACGTTGAATACCTCCTGACCGCACGCCTGCAAAGCGCTGACGATATCTAAGTTCTTTTCGCGCGCCGACACCTCGTTTACGACCGCGATGCGCATGGGGTATCCCTCCTCTGCATGGCCTTCTTCACCGCGATACAGATGCCCGCTGCGGTCAGGCCGAATTTCTCCATGAGGTATTCCTGCGAACCGACCTCGCCGAACGTATCGCGCACGCCCACGCGCTCCAATGGCACCGGGCAGAATTCCCCCAGCACTTCCGCGACCGCGCTGCCGAGCCCGCCGATGACGTTATGGTTCTCCGCCGTGACGACCGCGCCGCAGCGCAGCGCCGCTTCCATCACCGCCCCGCGGTCGATGGGCTTGACCGTGTGCATATCGAGCACGGTGATATCGATGCCCTCTTCACGCAGCGCTTCCGCCGCTTTGAGCGCTTCGTATACCATGATGCCGCACGCGATCACCGCGGCATCCTTTCCATCGCGCAGCCGCTTAGCTTTGCCGATCTCAAACGGTTCTTCCGGCCCGTATATGCGCGTCATCTTCCTGCGCCCGAATCGCATATAGAAGTTTCCGTAAGTTTTGGCCATGTGGCACACCGCCGCGCGCAGCGCCATGCCGTCCGCCGGTTCGATCACCGTCATGCCGGGGATGCTGCGCATGAGCGCCATATCCTCAAGCGGCATGTGCGTGCCGCCGTTGCCCGCAGCCGTCACGCCTGCGTCTTCGCCGATAATCCTGACATTGAGGTGCTGATACGCGCATGACAGGAATACCTGATCGAATGCGCGCCGCGAGGCGAACGTGCCAAACGCCTGCAGAAACGGCACGAACCCCGTCGCGGAAAGCCCCGCCGCCATGCCCGCCGCGTGCGCTTCCATGATACCGCAATTGATCGCGCGGGCGGGGAACGCTTCGTAGAACGGCACGGTTCCCATCGAAACGCTCGTGTCCACGTCCAGCACGAGTATGCGGCTGTCTTTCTTCGCCGCCGCGATCAGCGCGTTGCAGTAGTGCGCGCGCATCTCGGTATCATCCATTGTATATATACTCATCGTATATCCTCCGCCAGCCTTCTGTCAACCTCCGCGCACGCTTCATCTGCCATTTCCTGCGTAATCACCATGTAGTGGTTGAATACGGCCTTTTCCGCGAAGCAGCAGCCCTGCCCCTTCTCGGTATCGAGCACTACCGCGGCGGGCTTCGCGCAATTTTTTGCCCGTATCAGCGCGTCATATATCGCGGCGCAGTCCCGCCCGTCCGCGGGAAATTACGGCGCTGCAGCGGGAAATCACACC
>CAYNFL010000273.1:0-2150 GCA_964396465.1 uncultured Christensenellaceae bacterium | reverse complement strand
GACGATGCAAAAGATCGAAGCCGTTACGATTGAGCGCGTGGACGCTTTGATTGACAAGATATTCGACTTTTCCAAGATGTCTGCGGTGTTTGCGGGTAAGATCGAAAAGAAGGACGAGATCAAAGGAATGCTGGAGGGGTTTTGATGGACAAGCTGGAGCAGATATTCGAGCTGCAAAACCGGTTCGATACGGAGCTGGCGCAGCGGCGCGGCCTGACCGGGATACCGATGGAGCAGTGGATTCAAAAGGAAACGCTCGCGATGTTATCCGAGCTCGCTGAATTGATCGACGAGGTCAACTTCAAATGGTGGAAGAACGAAAAGCCCGTGGACGAGGGCAAGGTGAAGGAGGAGTTGGTGGACATACTGCACTTCTTCATCAGCATGTGCCTCAAAACGGGTATGGACGCTTCCGAGCTTCACCGTCGCTACCTTGATAAGAACAAAGAGAACTTTGACCGCCAGCACGGCGCGTCCGAAAAGAAGGGCTACGAGGTGGAGGAAGCCGGGGCTTAAGGGGCAAATCACAGTATTAAATCGGGAGGGGAGGGATACCCATACGGGGTATCCGCCCCTTTTTGCATTTCAGGGCAATCCATTTTTACCATACTGGCGCTGACCGCAGCGTTGTTTCACCGCCCTATAGTGCCGCGCTTTGCGGGAAACTCCAGACGCTTCTCGCGATGACGGAAAAGGGCTGTTGGTTGGGTTTCCGTCATTGCGAGCAAAGCGAAGAAATCCAGCGCGATTGGCTGGGTTCACTGGATCGCGGCGTAAGTGCCCGGAATGGGTACGCTTAACTACCCACAAAGCCGCACTCAGCGGGAAACCCGATAGCTCCTCGCGATGATAGAAAAGGGCTGTTGGTTGGGTTTCCGTCATTGCGAGCAAAGCGAAGCAATCCAGCGCGATTGGCTGGGTTCACTGGATCGCGGCGTAAGTGCCCGGAATGGGTACGCTTAACTACCCACAAAGCCGCACTTAGCGGGAAACCCGAAAGCTCCTCGCGATAACCGGAAGAGATCCATTGGTTAGGTTTCCGTCATTGCGGGTGCAGCGCGGCAATCCGGGCTGCGTGTTGCATTTTTCATTTACTAATCGCTGTATCTCGTCGTCACTCGCCCTTCCGTGACGGCATAATATAGGGTGAGTACGTATTTGCAGGAGGGGGACGAATGCAAAGCATACTGATTGCCGGGGGAGACATGCGGCAGGTGCGGCTCTGCGAGATGCTCGGCAAAAAGGGGTATACGGTACATATCGCGGGTTTTGAGAAGCTCAACATCGAATCCGTACTGCCTTGCAGCGCGGACTGGGTGTTTTTGCCCGTGCCGTATAAAACGCCCGAGGGGGATATCAAAGCGCCTTTTTCAGAAAAAAAGCCGCTGCTTTGCGATATCGCCGCACGCTACCCGGTGAGCGCGTATATGCTGGGCGGCATGGACGCTTCCGCGCGGGAATTGCTTTCGGGCAAACGCGTGATCGATCTGCTCCGTGACGAAGCGTTTCTCGTATATAACGCGGTGCTGACGGCGCAGGGCGCGGTCTGCGCGTATCTGAAGGACTCTGAGGAGGCGCTGTGCGGCGCGCGCTGCGTCGTGACGGGCTACGGGCGCATCGCGAAGCTGCTATGCGGCCTGCTCAAGGCGCATGCCGCCAAGGTGACCGCGGTCGCGCGCAAATACAGCGACTTGGAGGTGATTCGCGCGGAGGGCATGACGGCGCTGCATATGGCATCGCTCAAGCACGCGCTTTGCCACGCCGATGTGGTGTTCAACACCGTACCCGAGCGTATATTCGGCGAAGAGGAACTGAATTGTATACCCAAAGCCGCGCGCGTGGTCGAGCTGGCGTCCCCGCCCTACGGGCTGGATATACCGCGCGCAAAGGAACTGGGTTTGGACGCGCGCATCGAGGCGGGTCTGCCGGGGCGGTATTTTCCGGTATCGGCGGCGGGCATCATGCTGCGCGTTTTTGAAAGAGAGGAAGGACAGCATGGAATTGGAAAGTAAACGGATCGGGTTTGCCATCACGGGTTCGTTTTGTACATTTGAACGCATCATGCCGGTCGTGGAGGAGCTGGTCGCATTGGGCGCGAACGTGACGCCGATACTGTCATACGTCGCGGCGACCCACGACACGCGGTTCAT
>CAYNFL010000272.1:0-2157 GCA_964396465.1 uncultured Christensenellaceae bacterium | reverse complement strand
CCTCCGGGCTGATGCCCATCATGCGCATGAGCTTATCCACCGCCTCGTAGGACTCGGGATGGATCGCGGTGTTGTCGAGTATGTTCTTCGCGCCGGGAATGCGCAGGAAGCCCGCGCACTGCTCATATGCCTTGTCGCCCAATCCCTTCACTTTTTTAAGCTCGTCACGGCTTTTAAACCGCCCCTTTTGCTGCCGCGTATCCACGATGTTCTTCGCGATGGCGGACGATACGCCCGAAACGTATTGCAGCAGCGACGGCGAAGCCGTGTTTAGATCCACGCCCACGGTGTTCACGCAGTCCTCCACGACGCCGCCCAGAGCGCCCGCAAGCTGCTTTTGGTTCACGTCATGCTGGTATTGCCCCACGCCGATTGCCTTGGGGTCAATCTTGACGAGCTCCGCGAGCGGGTCCTGCAACCGCCGCGCGATGGATACCGCGCTGCGTAGCGCGACGTCGTATTCCGGGAACTCCTCCGTGCCAAGTTTCGAGGCCGAATAGACCGATGCGCCCGCCTCGCTGACGACCATATAATACACTTCGCGCTTGATCTCCTTGAGCAGTTCCGCGACCACCGCCTCGGTCTCCTTAGAGGCCGTGCCGTTGCCGATCGCGATGATCTGCACGCCATGCTTTTCGATCAGCGCTTTGATAATCTGTTTGGCCTTTCCCACGTCGTGGTGTTCCAGCGTCATGTATACAACGCCCGTATCGAGCACCTTGCCGGTTGCGTCCACCACCGCGACCTTGTTGCCCGTACGAAAGCCGGGGTCCAACGCCAGCACCACCTTGCCGCGCACGGGAGGCTGCAGCAGCAGGTGCTTTAGGTTCACTCCGAATACGCGGATGGCCTGTTCCTCCGCCGCTTCGGTCATTTCGCTGCGTATTTCGCGCTCCACGGACGAAAATATCAGGCGCTTGTACGCGTCGGCAACCGCTTCGCGCAGTATTTCACTCTTCCAGCCGGGGCGCATCACCGCGCCAAAAAGCAGCAGCAGCGCCTCGGTTTCGTCCATATCGATCTTCACGCTGAGTATCTTTTCGCGTTCGCCGCGATCCAGCGCGAGTATACGGTGCGGGACGAGCCGCGATACCAGCTCGGTAAAATCGTAGTACAGGTCGTAAACCGTGCTTTCCTTGGTGAGCGCTTTGGACATGATAAGGCCGGATCGGCGGAACAGCGCGCGTAGCTGCTTTCTTATATTGGCGTCATCCGAAACGCGTTCCGCGACGATATCCTTTGCGCCCGCGATGGCGTCCTCCGCGGACTCCACACCTTTTTCCCCGCTGATGTATTGTTTTGCCGCTTCCAGCAAATCCGCATCCTTCGTCTGCTGCGCCCACAGCAGCTCGGCCAAAGGCTCAAGCCCCTTCTCCTGCGCGATCGTCGCGCGCGTACGGCGCTTCGGACGGTACGGACGGTAGATGTCGTCCACTTCGGTGACGCTTGCCGCTCTGTCGATCTGCGCGGATAGTTCCGGTGTCATTTTGCCCTGCTCGTCTATCAACCTTTTGACTTCCTGTTTGCGGTTTTCAAGGTTGCGCAGGAATGTGAGGCGTTCCTCAAGCTGGCGCAGCGCTTCGTCGGTCAGCCCTCCCGTCACCTCCTTGCGGTATCTCGCGATGAACGGCACGGTGTTGCCCTGATCGATCAACTCCACGGCGCTGACTGCCTGCCGCTCCTGTATACCCAGTTCCTTTGCGATCTGCTTTGTGATGTCTATCATAATTGCTCCTGCTCAACGGCCTCGTTTTATTGCGGCTTTGTTGCCTTGCAGTATTATAGCATTCTTAAAAACCGCCTTCAAGAACGAGCCGCGTATCTCATATGTCTTCTGCCCGCATTGCGTTTTGAATATCGCCGATCAGCCTCGCGCGTATCTCCATGAGCGCGCATATATCGACGCCCATCTTGTCCATGATGTACCGTTCCTGATCGGAGATGGCCTCATCTTCGCTCTGCTGCTCCCGCATCATTTGATCGGGCGCGCCGTATACCGGTATCCTTTGCGCGCTGCGGTATGCCATGCGGATGATGTTTTCGCACTTATACAGCTTCAGCAGGTCATCCACAAGCCCTTCTGATTCCGTCGAAACCGATAACTGCTCAACTCTTCTTTCCAGTTCTGAATCCAGTGAAACAGCTTCGTCTACCTCC
>CAYNFL010000271.1:0-2170 GCA_964396465.1 uncultured Christensenellaceae bacterium | reverse complement strand
GACCGGGCCTTCGTTCCTTTTATTCTGATCGATATCTGCCTCGTGCGCCTGCAAAACGCCTTCGGGCTTGATTTCTTCCGACATATCACTGTAGCACCGCCGCAAAAAACGGCAATGCACTCCTTAATGTTTCAGCACAAGATTGAACAGCCCCTGAAACCCGTAATCCAACAGGCCGACGATCACCGCAATCACGATAATGAACGCAATAACTGCGCCGGTGTACTTCACCAAGTCTTTAAAGGTCGGCCATGTCACTTTCTTGAGCTCGGAGTAGACGTCCTTGAAAAACCGCGCTGGGCTCTTGCGCTTTTTCTTGTTGGCAGCCTTTGCGGCCTTTTTCTGCTGTTCCAGCTTTTCTTTCCGGTCGTTGCCGAGTAACTTTGTTTTCGCCATCGCCCTCACATCCTAAATGTTTTAATAATACCCAAAAGTATAAGGATTAACCTATTTGGTCTCCTTGTGCTCGGTATGTTTCTTGCAGAAACGGCAGTACTTCTTCATTTCGATCCTGTCGGGATCGTTCTTCTTGTTCTTCGTCGTGTCGTAGTTTCTCTGCTTGCACTCCGTGCAAGCCAGCGTGATCTTGGTACGCATGGGCTTTCTCCTTAAAGCTGTTCTTAGCGAAATCTAAAAAAGGCCTTGCGGCCTTTTGCTTAGCACACTACATGGTAATTTATCATAATGCAGTACGATTGTCAACGATTTTACGGCGGATTTCGCCTGTCATTTCACCTTTTTATCGCGACGACCGCAAATAAATAATACACTTTCATCATTCTGATAAGCCGTTTTGCTGCCACCCGACCAGATCCCTGACAACCTCCCCTGCCAGTATCAGCCCGGCAACCGAAGGCACAAACGATATGCTCCCCGGTATCTGCCGCCGCGCGGTGCATTTCGGCTGCGTACCGGGAGGGCATACGCAGTTGTTCTTGCCCCCGTCCCCTTCCTCCCGCGGTTTTTGCGCTTCCTCGCGCGAGTATACGACCTTCAGCGACGTTACGCCGCGTTTTTTCAGTTCGCGGCGCATCACCTTGGCGAGCGGGCAAACACTCGTCGCGTAGATATCCGCCACCTCGAACCGCGCGGGGTCAAGCTTGTTGCCCGCGCCCATACAGCTAATGACGGGCACGCCCGCCTGCTTCGCCCGCTCGATCAGCGTGAGCTTGGATGATACCGTATCGATCGCGTCCACGATGTAGTCGTAGCGCGCGAGGCCGAACTCCTCCGCGTTATCGGCGGTATAGAAGCACGCGTATGTTCCCACAAGGCAATCCGGGTTGATGTCCAATATGCGTTCTTTCATCACATCGACCTTCTTGCGCCCAACGGTGCTGCGCGCAGCGATGAGCTGCCGGTTGATGTTTGTGAGGCAGACTTTGTCGTCGTCGAACAGCGCGAGCGCGCCCACGCCGCAGCGCGCGAGCGCTTCAACCGCAAACGACCCCACGCCGCCGATGCCGAACACGGCGACTTTGGATCGCGCCAGCTTCTCGATCGCTTCCTTGCCGATCAGCAGCTCCGTCCTCGAAAACGCGTTCATCCCTTCACCGCGGCGACCGCTTCAATCTCGATGAGCACATCCTTGGGCAGCCTCGAAACCTCGACGCACGAGCGCGCGGGGTACGGTGCGGTAAAGTACCGCGCGTATACCTCGTTGATTTTCGCAAAGTCGTTCATATCCTTGATGAATACCGTCACCTTGACGGCGTCGGCAAGCGACGCGCCCGCCGTTTCCAGCACGGCTTTGACGTTCTCCAAAGCCTGTGCGGCCTGCGCTTCGACGCCCTGCGCGATTGCGCCCGTTTGGGGATCGGCGGGTATCTGGCCGGAGGTGAATACCAGCCCTGCCGCCTGTATCCCCTGCGAATACGGCCCGATCGCCTGCGGCGCGCGCTCCGTTTTGATGTCTGTTTTATTCATTTTAAGTATCCTTTTATACGATCTCTTTATTGAGTTCTCCAACCCGGCGAACAGCCAGCCCGGCGCAAGCTGCCCCCAAATGACACCGGCATCGTCAGCCAAAGTCCTAACAAGCTTGCCGATATACTCTGCCATATGATGCCTCCATAATTGATATGGATCATATGATATCGACCGGATCCCGATGCCTCAACCGTCTGATATCAGAAACCGCTAAACGTTATCCGCAATAAATAGAATCAAT
>CAYNFL010000270.1:0-2171 GCA_964396465.1 uncultured Christensenellaceae bacterium | reverse complement strand
ATCAACCTTCGCTGGTCAAAGGATTGACCGACAGCGACGGCAACTATATTGAGGAGTATGAGCCCGTGCTGAGATCGCAGCCGATCAGTACCGAAACGTCGGCGACAGTGCGTTCCATACTCGAAAGCGTGGTCACAGAGGGCAGCGGCAAGAACTGCTACATACCGGGCTACCACGTGGGCGGTAAAACGGGTACCGCGCAGAAGTACGACGAGAACCACAACGTGATGCACGACAAGGTCGTATCGTCGTTTATCGCGTTCGCGCCCGTGGACGATCCGCAGATCGCGATACTGTTCATCGTGGACGAACCGAACGTACCGGTGACGTTCGGCAGCATCGTCGCCGCGCCTTACGTCAAACAGATACTCGAAAACGCGCTGCCATATCTCGGCGTGGAGCCGGACTACACGCAAGTGCCGCCGCCCGAGCAGGTTCAGGTGCCTGAGGTGACGGGCCTCGACGAAGCGGCAGCGGAAGCAGCGGTTTTAGCCGCGGGGCTGGAATATCTGACGGACGGCACGGGAAATGTGACGGGGCAGCTGCCCGCGCCGGGCGAGACGGTGGACAAAGGAACGGCGGTGCTGCTGTATATGCAAACCAAGGCAGGTTTCGACGACATGGAGGGGATGACCGTGGTGCCTGACGTTTCCGGTAAAACGATCATGGAGGCTTCGCAGATCATCAGGGACGCGGGACTGACCATGACGCCGAGCGGCGAAGGCGCGGCGGTATTTCAAAACCCCGCGGCGGGAACCGTCGTAGCGCAAGAAACCGAGGTTTTGGTCGAATTTAGCGATTCGGGCGGGTAATCGCAAGTTTTTGCGTTACTTTCGCATGCCATTGTGTTATAATCCTCGAAGGATTAAGATCAGGGGGGATGCATTTGAAGCTCAAGCAGCTTGTCCTTGAGGATATGCAGCTTATCGGGGACGGAGATACCGACATCACCGCAGTGGAATACGACTCGAGAAAGGTGCGCCCCGGCGCGCTGTTTTTCTGCATCAGCGGCTATACTACGGACGGGCACCTGTACGCGCCGCAGGCCGTGGCCGCGGGCGCGGCGGCGCTGATGGTCACGCGCAGGCTGGAGCTTGACGTTCCGCAGGTATTAGTAGAAGACGCGCGCATATCGATGGCGCTGGTCGCACGGGAGTTTTACGGGCGGCCGGACGAACGGCTGAAAATGATCGGTATCACGGGCACGAACGGTAAAACGACGACGACTTATATGATCAAATCGGTGCTGGAACACGCAGGGATTAAGACGGGGCTCATCGGCACCATCGTCAATATGATCGGGCGGCAGGAGCTGCCCACGGAGCGCACGACGCCCGAATCGCCCGATCTTTTCGCGCTGCTTAAGCGCATGGCGGGCGAAGGCTGCGCGGCGGTCGTGATGGAGGTATCCTCGCACTCGCTTTATCTCGGGCGCGTATCGGGCATTATGTTCGATGCGGGTATATTTACGAACCTGACGCAGGATCACCTCGATTTCCACGAGACGTTTTATAACTACCGCGCAGCAAAGAAAAAGCTGTTTTACGCCTCGAAAGCCGCGGCGGTCAACGCGGATGACGGCGCGGCGGATTATATGATGGATGGTATCGAAATCGTCTGGCGTACATATGGTATTAAAGAAGAGGCCGACGTGTATGCCAAAAATATTGAGATTACGCCGCGCGGCGTGATGTACGACCTGTGCTTCGGAGGTATGATGCTGCCGCTTTCGATCCGCATACCGGGCATATTCAGCGTATACAACTCGCTTTCCGCAGCGACGGCGTGCTTGCTGCTGGGCGTGAAGCTCGAAACGATCAAGACGGGGCTTGAGGCTATGCCGAGCGTGGCGGGGCGGTTTGAGGTGCTGGATACGGGTGAGCGGCCGTTTACGATCATACTCGATTACGCGCATTCGCCCGACAGCCTTGAGAACACGCTGAAAACAGTTGGCACGTTCGCGCGCGGGCGCATCATACCGGTATTCGGCTGCGGCGGAGACCGCGACCGCGGCAAACGCCCGATCATGGGCGAGATCGCAGGCAATCTTTCCACATTTGCCGTGATTACGTCCGACAACCCGCGTACGGAGGATCCGCTGGATATCATCCGCGCTGTGGAGGAGGGCATGAAACGCACGAATTGCCCGTACATTTGCATTGAAAACCGGC
>CAYNFL010000269.1:0-2187 GCA_964396465.1 uncultured Christensenellaceae bacterium | reverse complement strand
ATCAAATAGAGTTTTACTTGTCCGCACGGTTTTCACATGGTAGAATGAGGGCGCTATGGGCAAGGACGCAAAGCGCTATACATACCACGTCATCCCCGCGCTGACGGCGCTTATTTGCGCGTACGTTTTGATATACGCGCTTGCGGGGCAGGGGATATTTTCGCACAGCAACTACGACTCGTATACGCGGCAGGCGCTCGCGTGGTGGAGCGGCAAGGCGTATCTGCCCGAAAATGTTTCATGGCTGGAACTGGCCTTTTATAACGGACACTACTATGTGAGCTTCCCGCCGTTCCCCAGCGTGGTGATGGCGCTGCTGACGCCCATATTCGGCCTTCAAACGCCCGATAACTTTGTTAACACGCTTTTTGGCATCGGTACGTTTTTGCTGGCTTACCGGTATCTGATGAAGCGTGAATTCGGCGGGTTTTACGCCGCGGTTTTTGCGCTGCTGTTGACGCTGGGCTCCAACCTGCTCTATCTTTCAGCAACCGGCTGGGTGTGGTTTGCCGCGCAGACGCAAGGGTTCTTTTTTTCGGTGCTCAGCCTTTATATGATGCAGAGCGATAAAGCGCACGCATGGGCGCTGTCGTTTCTGTCGCTGGGGGCCGCGATGGCATGCCGCCCGTTTCAGGTGATTTACGCGCCGTTGCTGTTGTATCTGCTATACCATAAAATGGATGGCATCGGCTTTTTCCGCAGGCTGCTGCGCTGCGCGCCCTATGTGCTGCCGCTGGCGTTCGTGGGGCTGTGCATGGGCGCGTATAACTACGCGCGGTTCGGCGGCTTCTTTGAATTCGGCCACAACTATCTGCCCGAATTTGCGCGCGATGCGCAGTTCTCGCTTTCGTATGTTTCAGGCAATCTTAAGGAGATCATGAAGTTTCCCGGCAGCGGCAACGAGGGCTTTTGGCCGAAGTTCAACGGTACGCTGTTCTTTCTTGTCAACCCGGCGTATATATTGGCGCTGGTCTGCCTGATCCGCAAAATGAACACGAAACGGTGGATATGGCTGGGCTGCTTTGCGATCCACCTGTTTGTTACGTTGTGCCACAGAACGATGGGCGGCTGGCAGTTCGGCTGCCGCTACCTTGCGGATATGCTGCCTTTTATGCTCGTCGTGTTTGCAGACGAGCGCGTATACCGGACTGAACGGATCACAGGGTATGCGGGGCTGCCCGCCGCGCTGCTGATTGCGGGCGCGGCAATCAACGTTTGGGGCGCGGTATGGTTTTATACACAATAAGGAGATACGCGTGAAGCTGATCGGATTGGTGCTCAAAAACTTCAGAAGTTACGGCGCGCTGCAAATCAGCTTTGCGGACGGCGTCAACATATTGCAGGGCAAGAACGCCGCGGGCAAGACCAACCTGCTGGAATCCATCGGCTTTTTGAGCTTCGGAAAGTCGTTCCGCACGCAGAAGGACGGCGAATGCATCCGCGAGGGCAGCGAAAGCGCGTACGCACGCGGCACGGTATCGCGCGAGGTGGGCAAGGTCGATATCGAGGTGCTGCTGTCTTCCCTTGATAAAAAGAGCCTCAAGGTAGGCGGGCAGCCTGTAAAGCGCATGGGCGATTTATTCGGCAACTTCATCGCGGTGGTGTTCTCGCCCGAGGACATAAAGACGCTCAAGGAATCGCCTTCGCTGCGCCGCCACTTTTTAGACCTTGAGATATCCAAGCTGAAACCCACGTATTTTTTCGATTTGCAGGAGTACCAAAAGGCGATGGCGCAAAAGAACGCGCTCCTAAAATCGCGCATGGCCGAGCATCAGGTGAGAAAGCTCGCCGCGATATTCAGCGAGCAGATGGCGGCCTGCGGCGAGCGCATCATCCGCCGGCGGCAAACCTTTTTGCAGCGTATCGACGCTTGCGGGCGCGATATCCACGCCGGCCTTTCGGGCGGGGAAGCGCTGACGCTCAAATACCGCTGCAGCGTGGCGGGCAGCGATATCAAAGCGGCGCTTTTAGAACGCATGGAAAAGTCGCTCTCCTCCGAGATCGAGCAGGGTTTTTGCCTCGTTGGGCCGCACAGGGAGGATTTTTCGGTATTCTTAAACGGCGCGGAGATCAAGGCGTTTTCGTCGCAGGGGCAGGTGCGCACGGCGATGCTTTCGCTCAAGCTTGCGACGTTTGAAACCGCGCGGCAGGACTTTGGCGAAGCCCCCGTGCTGCTGCTCGACGACG
>CAYNFL010000268.1:0-2191 GCA_964396465.1 uncultured Christensenellaceae bacterium | reverse complement strand
ATGTTAACGCCAATGCTAACTGCGCCAAAATATGATATAATGCGGATATGATTATCAATCATGAGAGCAGCCTGTGAAGGCGCGCCGTATCAAAAGCAGGTCTGTGATATTGACGTTTGACGATATTCCGGACTGGAATCTCAACATCCATCTGATATTGGGCAGCCGCTATACCTATGTGATCGATACGGGGCTGGGAGACAAAAGCATGGAACCCGTGATGCAATACCTTCAGCCGGGCAAGCCCGCCGTCGCCGTCAATACGCATTATCATTGGGATCATGTTTGGGGGAACGGCGTATTTAAAGACGGCCTGATCGTTTCGCACCGCCTGTGCCTGGCGCGGCTTGAAGAAGTATGGGACGAAGCGTTGCGCGAAAACAGAGGATATATGGCGGGAAACGTTTCAAAGTGCCTGCCCAACCTTGTATTTGACGGTTCGCTGTACTTCCCGGAGGACGGTATCCTCCTGCTGCACACGCCCGGGCATACGATAGATTCGATCAGCGTCATCGACGAGCGCGACGGCGTGATCAACGCCGGGGACAATATCGGCGACGATATGGATCATATCGTGCCGGAGCTTGATTGCAGCCGGGAGGTGTACGCCGCTACGCTGAAAGCATACATCAAAGCGGGCGCGGATACCTGCGTATCGGGGCATAACGATGTACTTGCATCGGATATTTTTGTACAAATACTCAAAAAGCTGGACGTTTAAAATAACACCGCGGTTGGAAACTACAGTTGCATAAGAGGGTACATTCCACTATACTAAATACAAATCGCTGATGGAGAAGCCATGAAAAAAACGTTGATGGTCGTGGACGGGAACAGCTTGATGCACCGCGCTTTCTACGCGCTGCCGCTGCTCACGAACAGGGAAGGGCAATACACCAATGCCGTTTACGGCTTCTTTTCGATGCTCATTAACGCACTCGGTTCGGTGAAACCGGATTATCTCGCGATCGCGTTTGACATGAAAGGCAAAACGTTCCGGCATGGCATGTATACGGAATATAAAGCGGGCCGCAAGGAAACCCCGGACGAACTCATCCCGCAGTTCGGCCTGCTGAAAGATACGTTGCGCGCAATGTCCATACCGGTATTGGAGCTCGAAAGTTTTGAAGCGGACGATATACTCGGCACGCTTTCGCTGTTGGCGGCAAACCGCGATGCGGACTCCGTGCTGCTCACCGGCGACCGCGACGCGCTGCAGCTTATCTCGCAGCGCTGCAGCGTGATGCTGACGCGCAAAGGTGTCAGCGAACTCGCGCTTTTCGATGAGCAATTATTGCATGAAACCTACGGCTTGAAGCCCGATCAGATTGTGGATTTAAAAGGCTTTATGGGCGACGCTTCCGACCACATACCCGGTGTGCCGGGCGTGGGCGAAAAGACAGCGCTCAAGCTGCTGCACGAATTCCGCGACATGGATGGGGTATATTCGCACATCGAAGAGATATCCGGAAAGCTTAAAGACAAGCTGGCAGATAACAGGGAACTCGCTTACCTGAGCCGTACGCTTGCCACCATCGATACGAACGTACCGCTCAATGTGACGCTGGACGAGCTTTCGTTTGCCGGAATTACAGCGGATACCGCGAGACCGGTTTTTGCCTCGCTGGGCTTCGCTTCGCTGCAAAAGCGCCTTGAAGGCGCGGATGAAACCGCGGAGCTGCCGCAAACGCCGCGCGTTGAGCAGATTCGCATATCGGATATGGCGGCGCTCAAGGAAGCGCTGCGAGAAGCGGAAGGCGCGCTATTCGCAGCCGTCGATATCGAAGGCGAGATTTCGCTGGCGTTTTCCGAAGATAAAGAATATGTGCTGGCTGTGGAGCATTCGCTGCTCAACATGGATTTTACGCGTGACATGGTGCTTGGCGAGATGAGCGCGATGCTCAGTGACGCGCGCATACCCAAAGTGATGCACGACGCGAAATACGCTGCCGCGCTGCTGAGCGAATACGAAATCGAGCCTAAGGGCATCGTGTTCGATACGAAGCTTGCAGAATATGTGATCGATCCCGGAACGAGCGATTATTCGCTGCGCGCGCTGGGCGAGAAGTACGGCGCGGCAGGCAGCGCCGCCGCGATCGCGAGGCTGTACCCGCTGCAACAACGTTTAATGGAGCAAAACGGACTGTGGCATGTATACAGCAAAATTGAGGCACCGCTGACGCAGGTGCTG
>CAYNFL010000267.1:0-2240 GCA_964396465.1 uncultured Christensenellaceae bacterium | reverse complement strand
ACGGACGACTGGATCAACCAGTTCGAGACCATCGCGGTTTCGCCGCCGGATTGGTACAGCGGCTATGGGACCCAGTTCTCGCCGTATGTATTTATGACCTCGCTGAATGGCGCGATGACCAGCATTCAAAGCGACATGGTATCGACGCCGTCGTCTTCGGGCGGTTCGTCGGGCGGCGGCGGCTTCTCGGGCGGCGGCTCGTCGGGCGGCGGAGGCGGTGGCGGCGGCGGCGGCTCGTGGTAAGCCGTGTTAACGAAAACGCTGAGAATTCACCGGTAAATCGCAGTAAGGTTAACGGATGTTGGTGCAAACATAGGATTTTGCCTGATAGGAGGATGCGGTGAAAAGTATGTGATGCTGTTTTTCTTCCTCCTTGTGAAAAAGGCGATATAAAGCAGGGAAAGATAATATCGAAAACGAGGCGCGGGGATTAAGAGCCCGGAAAGCGCCTCGTTTTTATTAGTTCAGTATTGTTTTTCAGCTCGGTATAATTTGCAGCGTGGAGATGTCGACCTCGTTGCCCGCTTCAATGCTGTGATAGTACCACGTGCCGCTTTCGCAGTCGCAAAGCAAAACCCAGTTGAAGGAGGCGGGCAGCGCTTGTACCGACCCTGTCAAGTCGTTGACGAGGAAGGTATAGCCCTTTTCGGGGCATATCGCCACCGAGGAACCGCACGGCGTGAAGATAACATGGCCGACGGCGCTTTTCCAGTCCGCAGGGTCAAGGCCGATATCGGTATAGGCATAATCGCCCCAGCTCCGCCCGAAAGAGCCCGTTGAAGCTTTGAGCTTGAGCTCCAGCGTCACCATCGCAGACGATATTTTGATCGGTGTGCTGCCCAGCTCCGTCAGCGGAGCGGGCTTGTCCTCGATATACAGCACCCATTCCTTGCTGTCGAAGCTCCAGCCGAAGGAAGCGCCCTTCTGTTGCGGTTTGATAAGGGCTTCGATCACCCCCGCATCGATGAGTGCTTGCATGCGCTCCTCGTTGCTGCCAAGCCCCGCGAATACTTCGTCGGAAGTTAGGTTGTTGGAGACGCAGTAAATGGTGGTGGCGTAATTGAGCAGCGCAAGGTTCGCCTTATCCGTGGCAAACTGCGTCTCGCTGAGGAGCGAAGCGACGCCGGGCATCACAAGAAAAACCAGCACGGAGACTGCCAGCAGTAAAATAATCAAATTGAGAATGGAGAATTGTCGCTTTTCTTCCATATGCGCTCCGGTACATACTATTAAATAATAATAAACCGCTTTATGTACCCTGAAACGCAGCTTTGGACGGGCGCCCGCTCAGCACGCTCGCGACGATACGCTGCGCGCGCAAAACGGGCAAGTCGGTGCAGGTGCACATCATCGGCACAAGAGCGTAGGGACGCCGCCCTAAGTGCCCCAGTGGGTACGGCGTCACGCTTCGCCTCCGCTCACGCTCCGCGCGCATTTTACGCAATGGTTGCATATATGGGGTTGTTGATTGCGGATTCTATTTTTCCTTGTTCAAAAATATCTTACCGTGCTTTTGCTCATACTCCTCAATTGCATTTCTAATTAAAAATAGAATCTGGCTGTTGGCGGAACGGCCTTCGTAATCACATATGAAATGGAACTTATACAGCAAGTCTGAATTTATCCTCAGCCCGAAATGTTTTTCATCCTTCATAATAACCTCGATTAACTCTAATTTGGCTTTATTTTAGACTTAAAAGGTGATATTATGTGCTATATGGAGTTGAAATAACTCCATATAAGATTGATGTGTATGAGGTGAATTATGCGTGTAGCGGTCATCGGCTCCAGAAGCCTTACCTGTGCTATCGAAGACTATATCCCGGCGGAAACGACGGTATCGGGAGGTACGCGGGGCATCGACCGCCTCGCGGAGCGCTGGGCGGACGAACGCCGTATCCCCAAGCTGATTATCCGCCCCGACTATGCGCGTTACGGCAAAGGAGCGCCGATTTGGCGCAACTTTCTGATCGTGGATTTGGCAGATATAGTGGTGGCGGTGTGGGACGGGCGCTCGCTCGGCACGCTCGCGACGATACGCTATGCGCGCAAAACGGGCAAGCAGGTGCAGGTGCACATCATCGGCATAAGCGTGTAGGGACGCCGCCCTAAGTGCCCCAGTGGGTACGGCGTCCCGTTTCGCCTCCGCTCAACCACTTCGCGCGCATTGCCCAAGGAAGCCGCGAGCGTCCCCGGCATGTATGAGCCGGAACAGCGGCGTTGGTTTCAGCCGTTGGAGG
>CAYNFL010000266.1:0-2261 GCA_964396465.1 uncultured Christensenellaceae bacterium | reverse complement strand
GCCCGCTTTCGGTGGAGCTTGCGCCGGGGCTGATCGAATCCATATTTGACGGCATCCAGCGCCCGCTCGATAAGATTCGCGAAAGAATCGGCGACCGTATTCAGCGCGGCGTTTCCATCGCGCCGCTTGACCACGAGAAGAAGTGGAAGTTTGCGGCAAGCGCGAAAAAGGGCGACGCGGTGACGGCTGGCGACTGCCTCGGCAGCGTGCAGGAAACCACGCTCGTGAAGCATTACATCATGTTGCCGCCCGGCGTATCCGGCATGGTGGAGTCGGTTTCGGATGGCGAATACACCATCGATGAGACCGTTGCGAAGATTAAAACCGCCTCGGGCGAGGTGAAGGAAATATCCATGTTGCAGCGCTGGCCGGTGCGGCGCGGCAGGCCGTTCGGTGAAAAGCTGGCGCCGACCGAGCCCATGATCACGGGGCAGCGCGTCATCGATACATTGTTCCCAGTGGCCAAGGGCGGCGTGGCCGCGGTGCCGGGGCCGTTTGGCAGCGGCAAGACGGTGGTACAGCACCAGCTCGCCAAGTGGGCGGACGCGGATATCATCGTATACGTGGGCTGCGGCGAGCGCGGCAACGAGATGACCGACGTGCTGATGGAGTTCCCGGAGCTCAAAGACCCGCGCAGCGGCGAGCCGCTCATGAAGCGCACCGTGCTCATCGCCAACACTTCCGACATGCCGGTTGCGGCACGCGAGGCTTCCATATACACAGGCATTACGATCGCGGAGTATTTCCGCGATATGGGATATAAAGTCGCCATCATGGCGGATTCCACATCGCGTTGGGCAGAGGCGCTGCGTGAAATGTCGGGCCGCCTTGAGGAGATGCCGGGCGATGAAGGCTACCCCGCGTACCTGTCCTCGCGGCTTGCGCAGTTTTACGAGCGCGCGGGCATGGTGAAAGCGCTGGGCAGCGAAGGGCGCATCGGCGCAATCACGGCAATCGGCGCGGTATCGCCGCCGGGCGGCGATATATCGGAGCCGGTATCGCAGGCGACGCTTAGAATTGTCAAGGTGTTCTGGGGGCTGTCGGCGTCACTCGCGTACAAGCGGCATTTTCCGGCTATCGACTGGCTCACGAGCTATTCGCTCTACGCGGACCGGCTGGGGGGATGGTTTGATGAAAACATATCGCCCGATTGGATGGAACTGCGCGGCAGAACGATGCAGCTGTTGCAGGAGGAAGCGGAGCTGGAAGAGATCGTGCGGCTTGTGGGTGTGGACGCGCTGTCATTAAAGGACAGGCTCAAACTTGAGACCGCAAGGTCGATCCGCGAGGACTACCTGCACCAAAACGCGTTTCACGAGGTAGACACCTATACATCGATGCAAAAGCAGTTCGGCCTGCTGAAGCTCATATTAAAATGGGGCGAGCTGGGGCAAAAGGCGCTGGATGCGGGCGCGGAGTTCTCGAAAGTATCCTCATTGTCCGTACGGGAGGATATCGGCCGCGCGAAGTATATTGAAGAGAAGGAAGCCGCAAATAAATTCGCGGAAATAGAGAAGAAGCTCGAGGCGGAGATGGGCGCGCTTTATGAGGAAGGTGGGATCGACGTTGCTTAAGGAATACCGTACGATCAAAGAAGTGGTTGGCCCGCTGATGCTCGTTGACGGCGTCGAGGGCGTGAAATATGACGAGCTTGTCGAGATCGAGCAGGCAAGCGGCGAAATCAGGCGCGGCAAGGTGCTCGAGATCAACGGCGACAGGGCGCTCGTGCAGCTGTTTGAAAGCTCACAGGGGCTTAAAATCGCGACATCCAAGGCAAGGTTTTTAGGCAAGAGCATCGAGCTTGCCGTATCCTTTGACATGCTCGGGCGCGTGTTCGACGGCATGGGAGACCCCATCGACGGCGGCCCCGCGATCATCCCGGAGAAGCGCATGGACATCAACGGCGCGCCGATCAACCCGGCGGCCAGAGACTACCCGGAGGAATTCATACAAACAGGCATATCGGCGATCGACGGCCTGAATACCTTGGTGCGCGGGCAGAAGCTGCCCGTGTTCTCCGGCTCCGGGCTGCCGCACGCGCAGCTTGCGGCGCAGATCGCGCGGCAAGCCAAGGTGCTGGGCGGGCAGTCCAATTTCGCGGTGGTGTTCGCCGCGGTGGGCATCACATTTGAGGAAGCGGATTTCTTCATCAGCGATTTTAAAAAGACGGGCGCGATTGAGCGTACCGTACTGTTCATCAACCTCGCGGACGATCCCGCGATCGAGCGTATCTCCACGCCGCGCATGGCGCTGACGGCGGC
>CAYNFL010000265.1:0-2276 GCA_964396465.1 uncultured Christensenellaceae bacterium | reverse complement strand
CTTTCTGCTGTTCATCGACGAATCGCACGTGATGCTGCCGCAGGTGCGCGCGATGCACAAGGGCGATTTCTCGCGCAAAGACATGCTCGTCACGTACGGTTTTCGGCTGCCGTCCGCGTACGACAACCGCCCGCTCAAGTTCGACGAGTTCACAAAGCGGCAGGGACAGACGATTTATGTGAGCGCGACGCCCGCCGCGTATGAGCGCGAGCTGGCGGGCAGTGTGGTGGAGCAGATCGTGCGGCCTACGGGGCTCATCGATCCGGAGATCACGGTGCTGCCCGCGACGGGGCAGGTGGAGCATCTGCTGGGTGAAATACGCGCGACGGTAGAGAAGGGGTTCCGCGTGCTGGTCACCACGCTGACCAAGAAAATGGCCGAGCGCTTAACGGATTATTATAAGGAGCTGGGGTTGCGCGTGAAGTATATGCACGCGGATGTGGAAACACTGGATCGCATGGAGATCATCCGCGGGCTGCGCATGGGCGAGTTCGATATACTGGTGGGCATCAATCTGCTGCGCGAGGGGCTCGATCTGCCCGAGGTGGCGCTTGTCGCGGTACTCGACGCCGACAAGGAGGGCTTTTTGCGCAACGAAACGTCGCTGATACAGACCATCGGGCGCGCCGCGCGCAATGTGGAAGGGCGCGTGCTGATGTACGCGGATACCGTGACCGGCTCGATGCGGCGCGCGATTGACGAGACGAACCGCCGCCGCGAGATGCAGGTTGCGTATAATAAAGAGCACGGCATCACGCCGAAGACGATCATTAAGGAAGCGCCCGGCATGATTGTGGTCACGAAGCCCGTGAAGGACGCGGAGCACCTGACGAAGGGCGAGGCAAAACAGAAGGCCGCGATCATCGAGAAGCAGATGCGGCAGGCCGCAATCGAGCTGGAATTTGAAGCCGCCGCCAAGCTGCGCGACGAGTTGTTCCGCTTGCGCGAGTTTATCCATGGCGGCAAGTAAAAAAGAAGCAACGAAAGAGGGTAAGACGCTGAAGAAGCATAATTGGTACTGCCCCGCGGTGGACAGGGAGATAGACGAAGGCCTGTGCCGGGGGTACTGCTCTGCCGGGCAGGGCGGCACGGAGGATACGATCCGCGACCTGAAGAAATGGATCAAGCTCTCGCGGCGCTACGAGGACGTGGAGGAATTTCACCGCGTCTGTGAAACGTGCCCGCATGCATACGAGAATAAAACGGGGGAATAACGATGAAGCTGCTGCTGCATACATGCTGCGCGCCGTGCGCGGTGGCGTGTATTGACGCGTTGCGCGATGAGGGGATGGCACCGGTCGGTTTCTGGTTCAATCCCAACATCCACCCAATGACGGAGTATGAGAGCCGCAAGCAGGCGCTGGCCGATTACGCGGGCCGTATCGGCATGGAGCTGATACTGCGGGACGAGTACGGGCTGCGCCCGTTCGTACGCGCTGTGGCGGATGATATTGACCATCGCTGCGCCTACTGCTACGGGACGCGCATGGAGGCTGCCGCGCAAACCGCCGCGCAAAACGGTTTCGACGGCTTTTCGACCACGCTGCTCATCAGCCCGTACCAGCAGCATGACGAGATAAGGCGTATCGCGCAGGAAGCCGCGGCGCGGCACGGCGTCGCTTTTATCTACCGCGATTTCAGGCCGCGGTTCCGCGAGGGGCAGCGCCGGGCGCGCGAGATGGGGCTGTATATGCAAAAGTACTGCGGCTGCGTGTTCAGCGAGGAGGAGCGGTACAACAAAAAGAGCCGCCTTCATATCTAGGGAAGGCAAAGTCTGCGCCGGGAGTATTGCGGCAAAATTGCTTCCGATGAAAAACGCCCTCAGACGTTTACCCCGCAGGGGTGACGGGGGGCTCCCGGCGAAGCCGGGTGGGGGAGAAATATGAGAACGGCTTACGCTAAATCGGGCTTGTGTTATCCCTCCTTCCGGCGCTCGTCCAGCTTCGCTAGTCGCGCCACCTCTCGGTTCGCCCCTTCGGGGTAGTCCTCTGAGGGGCAATTTATCGATATGACCTTCCGTTTTGGAAGCATAATAAGTTTTTAAATCAGGAGAGAGAGTAAGTTCATGGAGACCATCAGCATCAAGGGGGCAAGGGAGCACAACCTCAAGAATATCGACGTCGAGATACCGCGCGATATGCTCGTGGTGATCACGGGGCTTTCGGGCAGCGGCAAGTCTTCGCTCGCTTTCGACACGATATACGCGGAGGGGCAGCGGCGCTATGTGGAGTCACTTTCGGCTTACGCGCGCATGTTCTTAGGTCAGATGGACAAGC
>CAYNFL010000264.1:0-2315 GCA_964396465.1 uncultured Christensenellaceae bacterium | reverse complement strand
CACGCCCTGTGCATGAGCTTCATCGCGTGGCACTGCGGGCATTCGCCGATGCCGGGAGCGGAAAGCTTGAATGTCGCGGACCTTCTCGTGCGCCCGCGCTGCTTGCTGATTCGGTTCTTGGGTAACGCCATCTATCTACACCTCCTCGTCGTCGTTCAATTTGGATAAACCGTAAAACGGATTCGTCTCGTCTATAGCTGGCTTGCAGCCGCATTTGCCCTGGTTTAAATCCTTGCCACACAGAGGGCAAAGCCCCTTGCAGCCCTCGCGGCACAAAAACCGCATCGGCAGATTTAAAACGAGGTTGTCCCCGAGCATCTGGTCAAGGTCTAACTCCTCACCCGAAAACGCGTACATGCCCTCCTCGGGCTGCCGGGAGTAATACTCCGTAAACTCGAGCGCTACGGGATAGCTGATCGGCTTTAGGCACCTCGCGCATTCCACCGGCGTTTCCGCCTTGAAGCTGCCCGTCACGGTTATGCCCTCTCCGTCGAAGCGGTATTCCGCCTCCACCGATACGCCGTTTGGAAACGCGTAGCTTTCGCTGCCGCAGTCCACCGGCGCCATCGGCCCCCGAACCCGCGCCGTAAACGCCTCGCCCTCGTTTTGAAGCGCGTCGGCGATACTGATCTTCATAGCCGTCTCCGTTTCAATCCACGCCCCTGTTTTTAAAGCGACATGAGCGTGATTGCGGAAAAAACCGATAATAAACCAACGCTCCTGCGCATTCGTTAACGTGTAGAATTATATAAAACGCATCCGCCGATGTCAACTCTTTTTTGACCCGAAAAGAATTCGCTTTCTTTCTATCATCTCATCGATGCGCGCAATATATTCGCGCAAATCTTTTGCGTCCGCCGCACGTTCGATGCGGTTTTCATTTTGGAATACGCGTTTTGAAATCGCGCCCGCGCCGAACGCCAGCACATCGCACAATTCTTCCATCACGTCGATGTTGTAAAGACACGCGCTGCCGGGCAGCGCAAAGCCCGTGTTCTGCTGGCAGCCCTTCATGTACTTCTGCCGATACATGTAATACGGCTGGTAGCCCGCTTGCGTCAATATATCCTGCGCCATATCGACAGCGGCTGCCGCTTCGGCGTCCCCCGGCATCGCGGAAAGGTTGTCCTGCGCGAACTTCGACGCGCGCTTGACCGCGAGCGTATGCACCGTCACGTTATCCGGCTTCAGCGCTGCGATGCGCCGCACCGTGGCGGCGGTGTCCGCCGCGCTTTCACCGGGCAGACCCGCGATCACGTCCGCGTTGACCGCAAAGCCCGCTTGCTTCACGAGTTCATACGCTTCAAAAAATTGCGCCGCCGTGTGCGCGCGCCCGATCTTGAATAACGTCTCGTCCTTCAGCGACTGCGGGTTCACGCTCACGCGCATCGCACCGCTTTCGCGTATGATATTAAGCTTGCCCGCCGTGATCGTATCGGGCCTTCCGGCCTCCACGGTAAACTCCCGCGCGCCCCGCGCGAGCCGCGCCGCGCGCATGAGCACGCACTTTAGGTTCGCTTCGCAAAGCGCGGTCGGCGTACCGCCGCCCACGTACAGCGCGCGCACACGCCTGCCGCAGAGCAGTTCCTCCGCGCAATCCATCTCGCGCATCAGCGCGTTTACGTAGAGCGCCTCGGCGTTTTTAAAAACATCCGGCGTGCTTGACGCGAACGAGCAATACGCGCAGCGCGTGGAGCAGAACGGGATGCCGATGTATACATCGATATCCTCCGGCCCGGGATAAAGCCCGGATTGCGCGGCCAGTATGGACTTGGCCAGCGCGTACTTTTCGGGCTGCACATCAAACTCGCTTAATAACAGCGCCTTCGCGCCTGCTTCGCCGAGCCGTGCCTCGCTGTCGCGCAGCAGCCTTGTGGGCCGCACTCCCGTGAGGCTGCCCCAAGGCAGCGCTTCGTCGAAATACTTTGAGAGAGCGCGGTACGCGCAGATCTTGGCCGCGCGCTTGACGCTTCGCTTGCGTTCGAGCGCGCCGCCCTGCACGGCAGCAGTATAGTCGTACTCCGCGCCGCGCTGCCCGCCCTCGCAAACCACCGCTTCACATTGTACCGTTATTTCCGATTCGGCGATTGCAAGCAGCAGGCTTATGCCCTGCGCCGCAGGCTCCTCCGCAGATAGCGGTTCAATCTTGCGCACATCAACAAACAGCCGCATCACTTCGCACACTTCACCAAAGAGCGCGGGGCTGGAAATATACAGCGATGTCATTGGGTGAGGTACGGGTTGTTTTGGAATTCTGCAAACAACGTGGTCTTGATGCCGTGCCCCGCGTACACGGTGTAGTCCTGTGTTAGCTT
>CAYNFL010000263.1:0-2364 GCA_964396465.1 uncultured Christensenellaceae bacterium | reverse complement strand
CATCAGAGTCGGTGACGGAAGGGCATCCCGATAAAATGTGCGACCAGATCAGCGACAGCGTGCTGGACGCGATTTTAACCTGTGATAAAAAAGCGCATGTGGCGTGTGAAACCTCGGTATGCACGGGGCTGGTGCTCGTGATGGGCGAAATCACGACGGATTGCTATGTCGATATTCCCAAGGTGGTGCGCGATACCGTGCGAGAAATCGGATTCACGCGCGCGAAGTTTGGTTTTGACGCGGACACCTGCGGCGTGATTACAAGCATCAGCGAACAGTCGGGCGATATCGCGATGGGCGTAAACCAAGCCGAGCAGGGCGCGGGCGACCAAGGCATGATGTTCGGCTTCGCGTGCCGCGAGACGGACGAACTGATGCCGCTGCCCATTACGCTCTCTCACCGGCTGGCAAAGCGCCTCGCTGAGGTGCGCAAGGACGGCTCGATCTCCTACCTTCGCCCCGACGGCAAAGCGCAGGTGACGGTGGAATATGAGGGCTTTTCGCCTGTGCGCGTGGATACGGTGGTCGTCTCGGCGCAGCACGCGGAGGACGTGGCGCAAAGCCAGATCCGCGACGATATCATCGCGCATGTCATCCGCGAAGTGATACCCGCCGATATGCTGGATGAAAATACAAAATACTTCGTGAATCCCACGGGGCGGTTCGTGATCGGCGGCCCGGCGGGAGATTCCGGCCTCACCGGGCGCAAGATCATCGTGGATACCTACGGCGGCTACGCGCGCCACGGCGGCGGCGCGTTCTCCGGCAAGGACCCGAGCAAAGTGGACAGAAGCGCAGCCTACGCGGTACGGCACCTCGCCAAGAACACGGTAGCGGCGGGGCTGGCCGAACGCTGCGAGATCGAGGTGGCATACGCCATCGGTGTCGCAAAGCCCGTGTCGCTGTATGTGGATACCTTCGGCACCGGCGTGATGGACGACGAGAAACTGGCGCAGCGCCTTTTGGAGCGCTACGACCTTAGGCCCGCGGCAATCATCGAGCGGCTTAACCTTTGCCGCCCGATCTACAAGCAGACGGCGGCCTATGGCCACTTCGGCAGGCCGGAGCTGGATTTGCCGTGGGAGAAGCTGGACATGGCGGAGAAACTGGGGTAAGAGTGATTATATCAAAGCGGCAGGCATCGCGCTTGCTGCTTTTTTATCTCATACTTTGTAGCCATGGCAACAGAAAAACAAACCGCTTCGGGGTATACTCAGTTTGGATAAAGAAATACTCTGTCCCAAAGCTGAAGGAGGCAAGGTTATGAGTATACTCAAGAATATTGACTTTGAAAAAGCGGTGGAGCTGGCCGCGCTCGTCGGCTACCAAAGCGGGCAGATCGTGAGCCGGACATTGGTGCAGAACAATGCGGTTTCGATTACGCTGTTCGCTTTCGACAGCGGAGAGGAAATCAGCGCGCACGAATCCAGCGGCGACGCGCTCGTATATGTGCTGGACGGCAAAGCCAATCTGACCATCGGCGGCAAGGAGCATATCGCGCAGGCGGGGCAGGCCGTGGTGATGCCCGCGGGCGTGCCGCACGCGGTATACGCGCCGGAGCGGTTTAAGATGCTGCTCGCGGTCGTGTTTCCGGCGGCGTGAGAGAGCCGCATGGGTATAATTGATGACTAAAACTTAATAGATGCAACACGTAGGGGCGGATATCATCCGCCCGCTGTTATTATTGCCTAGTTCTCATGATTTTTTGGATTCATAGCAGGGTTAGTTATCGTATCTCCTTCACCCTGCCGACGATGCCGCCTTCCAGCATGACCTTGATGCCGTGCGGATGCGTGGCCGAGTTGGTCAGTATCCTGCTGACAACGCCTTCGGTAAGCTTGCAGCTGCCCTGATCCTGCTTCTGCACCACCATGACCGTGTCGCCAATATGGATATCGCTTCTCTTTGTTCCGTCCATCAAACTATCCTTTCAAACCATTACGACAATAACAGTATATCACGCGATTTGCGGTTAAATATATCCAAACTTCAGTTCGTATGGTACAATATCGGCAAAGCTACGCGAGGGGTACTTATGACGAGCATCGAGGGTACCGTACTTACCATCGTGTTCCGCAACAGCGATAACGGCTGGACGGTGATGGAGATCGATTTTTCCGGCGCGCTGACTACCGCCGTGGGGTGCCTGCCGCACATCCACGAGGGCGAGTTCGTGCGCCTGTTCGGCGCGTGGACGGAGCATAAGATGTACGGGCGGCAATTCTCCGTCACCTCGGTGGAGACGCGCCTGCCGGTCGCGGCGGAATCCATACGGCTGTTTTTGTCCAGCGGCCTCATCAAGGGCGTGGGCGAGGGGCTTGCGGGGCGCATCGTGGACGCATTCGGCGAGGAAACCTTTGAAGT
>CAYNFL010000262.1:0-2380 GCA_964396465.1 uncultured Christensenellaceae bacterium | reverse complement strand
TCGAAAACTTCCAGTTCAACACCGCCGTCGCGCGCATGATGGAGCTGACCAACGCATTGGCGAAATATTTGGACGCTACGCCCGATAAAGAAACGTCCAATTCCGTTGCGCGCACGCTGATACGCCTCATCGCGCCGTTCGCGCCGCACTTCGCGGAGGAACTGTGGGAGCGGGCAGGGGAAAGCGATTCCGTATTCAACGCGCCTTTCCCGGAATGCGACGAAAGCGCGCTTTGCCTCGATACCGTGGAGATGGTGTTGCAAATCAACGGCAAGGTACGCGCCAAGTTCAACGTCGCAGCGGACGCAACCAAAGAGGACATCGAAAAGTTCATCATGGCGACGGGCAGCCTGACCGCGCACTTTGAAGGCAAGCCGGTACGCAAGATGATCATCGTGCCGGGGCGCATCGCCAACATCGTGGTGGGTTGAAAGCCATGGCAGGCGGGGCCGTTTTATCCCGCCGGACAGTTCGAAACCATCCTGTCCTTAAACAAAACTACGGAAGGCCGGATATAAGTCCGGGCGGATACCGCACGGGAGTCCGCAGATCATTGTATGATGAACCGCAAAACCTTAACGCCGCGCTATCTGGCCGAGGCCGGTATCATCGCGGCGCTTTACTTCGCGCTCACGATGGCGAGCATCCCATTAAGCTACATGACCCCGCAGGTGCGCATCTCCGAGGCGCTGTGCGTGCTGCCGTACTTTACGCCCGCGGCGATCCCCGGGCTTTTCATCGGCTGCCTGCTGTCCAACCTCGCGGGAAGCCCGCTTGGCCCGTACGACATACTGTTCGGCTCGCTCGCCACGTTGGTTTCGGCCATATCCGCGCGCTATATCCGCCCCAAGTGGCTCGTGCCGCTGCCCGCCGTTGCGGTCAACGCGCTCGTCGTCGCGTGGATACTGCAATACTACCTGAACAGCCTTTACTGGGAGTCCGCGCTGTGGGTCGCCGCCGGGCAGGCGATTGCGTGCTATGCTTTGGGGCTGCCGCTGCTGCTCGCGCTGGAGAAGCACAGAGGGAAGATATTTAAATAAAAGCAGCGGAAGACCTTATCGTCATCGCGGGGAACGAAGCGTACCCCAGGGCACATACGATGCGATCCGGCGATCCCAGCCGTTGTATTCTGGATTGCCGCGCAAGTGCCCTGGGGTATGCGCTCGCAATGACGGAAACCTTGCCGTATGCCCACAGAAAGCGAGCCTTTGGGCGCGCCCTACAAGCACCGCCATTGCCATCTCCAAGCAGCAAAGCGATTCTGCACGCCTCACTCCCGCGTGAGCTTTTCCATGGCCTTGCCGGATAGGCGGTAAACCATCCAGTCGCTCATCGGCTGAGCGCCGAGAGCGGTGTAAAATTCGATGCTCGGCGTATTCCAATTCAGGCACCACCATTCGAGACGCCCGCAGCCGCGCTCCACGGCAATCTGCGAGAGCTTTTGCAGCATCGCTTTGCCGTAGCCTTTGCCGCGGTACTGCGGCAGCACAAACAGGTCTTCCAAATAGATGCCCGCCTTCCCAAGAAACGTGGAAAAGTTGTGGAAAAACAGCGCAAAACCGATCTCTTTCCCGTCCTTTTGCGCAAAAAGCACCTCGGCTTTTTGCTTCTCAAATATCCATTCGCGCAGTATATCTTCGGTGGCGGATACCTGATCCAGCATATGCTCGTATTCGGCCAGCTTTTTGATAAAGGACAGTATCAGGGCGGTATCCTCAGGAATTGCATAGCGAAATGTTAAGTCCGTATTCATGAAAAACTCCATAAGAATAATCAAACCTGCTGTTGCATGGTTGTCATTTTTTATATTATTTTATTCAGTCTCAAAACACAAGCAGAAGAACACAGCAAACCTCCTATAAAACCGTGTAAGGATGGCATATCGTCCGCTTAGCGGCGCGTATACATGAAAGATGCTGAAAAACAGGTGTTGCCATGTATATTGAAAGCGGTATCATCGGCGTCGTCGTGGGCGCGCTGGGCACGGTGATCGGCGGCGTGCTCGCGATGCTGATCGGCGGCAAGGTCAAGCAGCCGCGCCCGTTCCTCGCGTTCGCGGGCGGCATGATGGTCGCGGTGGTATTCTTCGACATGCTCATCGAGAGCGCGGATATCGGCGGCGTTTGGACGATGTGCGCGGGCGCTGCGGCGGGCGGCATTTTCTTCGCGCTGGTTTCGCCGCTGCTGCCGCACGAGGACGATTCGCTCAAAAGCGTGAGCATACTCGTTTTCGCGGGCATCGCGCTGCACAATCTGCCCGAGGGGCTGGCCATCGGCTCCACGCTCGTGGAGAGCGAGCGAGCGGCGCTGTCGCTGTCGCTGCTCATGCTCGTGCACGATATCCCTGAAGGCATCGTCGTTTGCCTGCCGATGCGCCTTT
>CAYNFL010000261.1:0-2395 GCA_964396465.1 uncultured Christensenellaceae bacterium | reverse complement strand
ATTTTTTTGGGGACGGCACCTCCAACGCGGGGACTTTTCATGAGTCGCTCAACATGGCCGCGCTCTGGAAGCTTCCCATCATCTATATTTGCGAGAATAACCAATACGGCATGAGCACGCCGGTGACCAAATCCGTCTCCGTACCGAATATCGCGGACCGCGCGGCGGCATACGGCATTCCGGGCGTGGTGTGCGACGGGAATGACGTGCTGGCCATCATCGATGTGACCCGGACGGCGGCGCAAAGGGCGCGCAGCGGCAAAGGGCCGACGCTAATTGAACTCAAGACGTACCGGTGGCTGGGGCATTCCAAAAGCGACCGATGCGCTTACCGCACGCGTGAGGAAGAAGCGCTCTGGAAAGAGCGCTGCCCGATCAAGCGCTTCGGAGAATATATGATGCAGCAGGGTTTTTCTGCTGAGGAGATTGATGCGATTAAGGCGCAGGCGGAGAAGGATGTGGAGGATGCGGTTGCCTATGCTTTGGAGCAGGATTGCATCACGCTTGAGGAAGCCAAACAGTTGATTTTTGCATAAGGGGTAATAACGATGAGCCAAATCACCTTTTTACAGGCCGTATCGGATGCGATACGCGAGGAAATGCGGGAAAATGATAAAGTATTCATGATCGGCGAGGACATGGGAGTATACGGCGGCTGCTTTGGCGTAACGCGCGGTTTTCTGGATGAATTCGGGCCGGAGCGCATCATCGATACGCCGATTTCGGAAAACGGATTTACCAACATGGCCATTGGCGCCGCGATGGCGGGATACCGCCCCATCGTAGAATACATGTTTTCGGATTTTATCGCGGTCGCGTTTGACGCGATCGTCAATCAGGGGGCCAAGCAGCGGTTCATGCTGGGGGGGCAGGTCAAGATTCCCGTCGTATTCCGCACGCCCGCGGGCAGCGGAACGGGGGCGGCGGCGCAACATTCGCAAAGCCTTGAGGCGTTGGTATGCCATATTCCCGGGCTCAAGGTCATCATGCCATCCACACCGTATGACGCGAAAGGGCTTTTAAAGTCCGCGATCCGTGACGACAATCCGGTGTTGTTCTTTGAACATAAGTTGGGCTACGCAGTAAAGGGCGAGGTGCCCGACGAAAGCTATACGCTGCCGATCGGCAAAGCCGATATCAAGCGCGAGGGCAAGGATATCACGATCATCAGCTACTCCTACACGATACACAAGTGTATCGAAGCGGCGAAGCTGCTGGAAAAGGACGGCATCGACGCCGAGGTGCTGGACTTGCGCACACTCAGCCCGCTGGATAGCAAAACGATCATTGAAAGCGTAAAGAAGACCGGCCGCGTGTTGATAACGCACGAGTCCGTACAGAAGTTTGGCGTGGGAGCGGAGGTCGCTTCCGTAATCGCCGACAGTGAAGCGTTCTTTTATCTGGACAGGCCGATAAGAAGGTTCGGAGGAGAGGATATCCCCATACCGTATCAGCCGCAGCTTGAAAAGCTGGTTGTGCCGCAAGTCGATAGCATCTATGACGCAGCCAAGCAGCTACTTAAGTAGGAGGGCGCGATGAAGCACGCGATGACCCCGGCAGCGAGGCGCGAAGCGCAGCGCAGAAATATCGACATTCAAAAGCTAAAGCCGACTGGGGAAGGCGGCTATGTTCAGCTTATCGACGTATTGTCGTTTCGGGAAGCTTCCCAAAAATTGCGCGTCACCGCGCTCGCGCGCGAAATCGCCAAACAAAACGGCATATCGCTTAGCGATATCCGCATTTCGGACGGGGCAAGGGTAACGAAATCCACGGTTCTTTCGATGATGCAGGGAAAGGCAAACCGCGGCAGTATCATACCGCATTCGGAAATGCGCCGCGTGATCGCAAAGCGCATGGCGAAAAGTATGGCGGAGATACCGCAATACAGCATGTTCGCGGAATACGACGCGACAAAGCTTTGCGAATTCATGGCTGCGTACGCGGAAGCAATGCGGGAATCGGGCGATATCAAGCCGACTTACTCCGATCTCTTTATAAAGGTTGCGGCGTGCGCGCTGCGGTCTCATGAGATCATAAACTCGACATTTCATGACGATTCTGTCGAGATTCATCCGCATATCAATATCGGCCTTGCGGTGGCGCTGGAAGACGGGTTGATCGTGCCCAATATCAAGGACGCCGATATTAAAACGTTGCGTGAGATTACGCGCGAAAGAAGCGTATTGGTTGAGAAAGCGCGTAAAGGCAGGCTGCTCCCGGATGATTATATGGGCGGAACGTTTACGATTACCAATCTGGGGCAGTATCCGGTGCAGCACATTACGCCGATCATCAATCCGCCGGAAAGTGCGATATTGGGCATCGGGATGCTCGCCGACAAGGTGGTTCCAGTGGGAGGCGGCATCGGGGTGCGCAAGATGCTGAGCGTGAGCTT
>CAYNFL010000260.1:0-2436 GCA_964396465.1 uncultured Christensenellaceae bacterium | reverse complement strand
TGCGCTGAAACTCCGGCAGCACGATGAGCCTGCCGATATAGCAGTCCCCCGCTTCGCTGGCGCGCGTGCGCACGGAGCCCACGATGCGCCCGTCCAGCACGGCTTTCAGAAAGTCCATCGTGTCAAATTCTTCGGCAATGCCCTTTATCGTCTGCGTCATCGGCGGTATGTCCGGCGCACCGTGCGCCTGTGCCACCGGCGCAAACGCCGCCCTTTGCAGCTCCAGTATCTCGGGCAAATCTTCCGCCGATGCCTTATCGATTCGTACGTCCATTCGATACTCCCAATACTTAAGACATCCGCTTGCCTTCAAACGCGGCGCGGCGCTGGATATCCGCCATGAGTTCGGCAAACTGGTCAAGGTCGAGCGACTGCGCGCCGTCGCACAGCGCCTCCGCAGGGTTGTCATGCACCTCGATCATGACGCCGTCCGCCCCGGCGGCAATCGCCGCGCGCGACAGCGGCTTAACAAGCCTGCGCAGCCCCGCCGCGTGGCTCGGATCCACGAAAACCGGCAGGTGCGATTTCTGCTTGAGTATCGGCACCGCCGAAATATCGAGCGTATTGCGCGTCGCGGTCTCAAACGTGCGGATGCCGCGCTCGCACAGTATCACACTCTGGTTGCCCGAGGATACGATATACTCCGCGCTCATGAGAAACTCCTCAATGGTGTTGGAGAAGCCGCGCTTAAGCAGCACTGGCTTGCCGAAGCGCCCAACCTCGCGCAGCAGGTCGTAGTTTTGCATGTTGCGCGCGCCGATCTGTATCACGTCCACCTCTTCAAACAGCGGAAGCTGCGTCTGGTTCATGACCTCGGTCACGACGGGCAGCCCGGTGGCCTTTTTAGCGGCAAGCAGTAGCTCCATGCCCGTCTGCTTCAGGCCGGGAAAGTCGTACGGCGAGGTGCGCGGTTTGAACGCACCGCCGCGCAGCAGAACTGCGCCGCTTAACTTAACGGACTCTGCGACGTTGATGATCTGAGCTTCGCTCTCCACGGAACACGGCCCCGCGATCACGGTAAAAACCCCTTCGCCGATCGTAACATCGCCCACGCGGATGTGCGTATCGTCTGAGTGCACGGCGCGGTTGACGGCTTTATACGGCTCCGTCACGCGCCTGCCGTATTCCACGATATCGTTGGTCTGCACGATATGATCGACGTCGATGCTCGCGGTGTTGCCGATCACGCATACCACGGTGTGTTCCGTGCCGACGCTGATGAACGTTGAGAAGCCGCCTGCCTCTATTTTTTTAACGAAGCTCTGGGTCGCTTCCTCCGATACGCCGTTCTTTAAAACGAATACCATCGTTGCCCTTCCCCCGCTTACAAATCTGATACGGCGGCTTTCATACGCCGCACGTATTCGCACACGGGCGCAACGCAATCGAGCCCGAACTGCTCGACCAGCTTGACGACCGCGCTGCCCACGATCACGCCGTCCGCAGCTGCCGCCATCGCTCTCGCCTGCTCCGGCGTGGAGATACCAAACCCGATGGCGCACGGTAAACCTTTAACCGCTTTGATGCGGCTCACCATCGCGGCGATATCCGTCGTAATCTGCCCGCGCACACCCGTTACGCCAAGCGACGACACGCAGTACACAAAGCCCTGCGCCTCGGCTGCGATCTTGCCGATGCGCGCGTCGGATGTAGGCGCGATCAGCGATATTAAACGTACATCGTGCTTTTCGCAGTACGGCAGCAACTCCCCCTTCTCCTCAAACGGCAGGTCGGGCACGATCACGGCATCGATGCCGCATTCGCCGCAACGCTTTAAAAAGCGCTCCGCGCCGTACACGAACACCGGGTTCACGTAAGTCATGAACGCGAGCGGTATGTCCGTTTTCGCGCGCACGCGCGCCACCATGTCGAATATACTGTCCGTGGTTGTGCCGGTTAGCAGCGCGCGCTCATCCGCCTGCTGGATGACCGTCCCTTCCGCAACCGGGTCAGAGAACGGTATGCCCAATTCGATTAAGTCAGCGCCCGCCTCCGCCATGCCCATTACTAGCCGCTCCGTGATTTCAAGGCTCGGGTCGCCCGCCGTCACAAAAGGTATAAACGCCTTGCCGTTTTCAAACGCCTTGCTTAGCTTATTCATGCAGGTTCACCCCCCTGTACCGCGCGATTGCCGCGACGTCCTTATCGCCGCGCCCCGAAAGGTTGATGACGATGATCCGATCCTTGCCCATCGCGGGCGCGAGCTTTTTCGCATACGCCACCGCGTGCGCGCTCTCCACAGCGGGGATGATGCCCTCCGTGCGCGAGAGGTATTCGAACGCGTCCACCGCCTCGCCGTCCGTCACCGGCACATACTCCGCGCGGCCCGTTTCGTGCAAATACGCGTGCTCCGGCCCGATGCCGGGGTAATCAAGCCCCGCCGATATCGAATATACGGGCGCGATCTGGCCGTATTCGTCCTGACAGAACAGCGAC
>CAYNFL010000259.1:0-2438 GCA_964396465.1 uncultured Christensenellaceae bacterium | reverse complement strand
CGGCACACCGAAATCCACCCTGCCGTCCGACCTGTCCACGATGCTGCCCACGCCCGCGATCTCTCCGCCGAGGTTTCGCACGAGATCGATCACTTCTTTGACGCTGCCGCCCGTCGTGACCACATCCTCCACGACGAGCACGCGCGCGCCGCTCGGTATTTCAAATCCGCGTCGCAGCGTCATATTGCCGTTCTCACGTTCCGCGAAAACATTGCACACACCCAAATGCCGCGATACCTCGTAAGCGATGATGATGCCACCCAATGCCGGCCCCGCCACGAGATCGACGTTTTCGAACTTGCCCGCGAGCTCCTTGGCGAACCTCTCCGCGACGTCGGGGTACTGAAACAACCTTGCGCACTGCATGTACTGATCCGAATGCCGTCCCGACGTGAGCTGAAAATGCCCTTCGAGCATTACGCCCGTCTCCCTGAATATCGCGAGAATCTCTTCTTTCGTCATATCAACCCTCCAGCGCGCCCGTAAGCGCGGTAATATTAGCCAGTTTCATGTCTTCTGCCAGGGCCTTCAGTTCATCAATGATGCGCAGCGATGCCGCCGGATCGATGAGGTTCGCCGTGCCGATCATCACCGCTGAAGCGCCGCACAGCATAAACTCCGCCGCGTCTTCCCCTGTCATGATGCCGCCCATGCCGATGACGGGTATGTTCACCGCGCGCGATACGTCGTATACCATCTTTAATGCCACCGGCTTGACGCACGGGCCGGAGAGCCCGCCCGTAACGTTGCCAAGTATCGGCCTTCTCGTATTTAAATCCACCGCCATCGCGGGCAGCGTGTTAATCAGCGATACCGCGTCCGCTCCCGCGTCTTCCGCCGCTTTTGCCACCGTGACGATATTGCCCGCGGCGGGCGTCAGCTTCACGATCAGCGGTTTTTTCGCGACGGCTTTCGCCGCGCGTACGCACTCCGCCGCGCTGTTTGGATCAGTGCCGAGGCTCGCGCCGCCGAGCTTCACATTGGGGCATGAGATGTTGAGTTCAAAGAAAGCAAACCGTGCGCCATTCAGCTTCTCGATCACCGCCACGTAATCCCCGATGCGGCTTCCCGCCACGTTGATGATGACCGCAGCGTTGATTTTCTCAACCTGCGGCAGCTCATCGCGCATAAACGCCTCAACTCCGGGATTTTGCAGCCCTACGCTGTTGATCATGCCGGAGGGCGTCTCCGCGACGCGCGGCGGCGTGTTGCCGATGCGCTTCTCCAACGTGACGGATTTGAGCGATATGCCGCCCAGCTTGGCGATGTCGATAAATTGCGCGTGGTGCTGCCCGAAAGAGAACGTGCCGGAAGCCGCGATCACGGGATTTTTGAGTTTCACGCCGCACAGCGTCACCGACATATCGACAGCCATCAGAGCATCACCTCGTCCATATCGAATACCGGCCCGTCCACGCAAGCCTTCTTATAATCAAGCCCATCCGCGGTCTGCATGGCGCACGCGCACACCGCGCACGCGCCGAAGCCGCAGCCCATGCGCTCCTCCATCGAGAACTGCGCGCGGATACCGCGCGGCAACAGCAAGCCTTTGAGCGAACGCAGCATGGGCGCTGGCCCGCACGCGAGCACGATATCGGGCGTGGTGTCACCCAGCGCCGCTTCGACAAGCGCTGTGATGATGCCCTGCTCCCCCGCGCTGCCGTCGTCCGTCGATACGCGCATATCGCAGCCCGCAAAAGCTTCTGTACAATAGCAGGCGCTTTCGCAGCGATAGCCCATGAAAGCGGTATACCGCTTGTGCGGCCAATGCCTGATGACCGCCGCGAGCGGCGTAACGCCCATGCCGCCGCCCACAATGAATATATTCTTGTGCTCCGGCTCTAAATCGAACCCGCGGCCGAGCGGCAGTATCGCGTTAAGTTTTGTCCCCTCAGTAGCTTCCGCGAGCGCGCGCGTGCCTTTGCCTCGCACCTGATAGATCAGCGTTATCGTATGTGCTGCCGCGTCCGCCGCGTGGATGCTCAGCGGCCGCTTCAATATCAGTTCGGCATGCGCGGGTATTTCAACGTTCGCAAACTGCCCCGGCACGAACTGCGTCAAATCCGCCTCCGGGCAGCGCAGTATCATTTCATATATATCTTCAGCAATTCTCTTGTTCCGCGTGATTTGCGCGGTCACATGGTACGGCATGGCTACTCCTGTATATCCGTAAGGGATATTGGATGAATATCCGCGTCGGTTTGCCCCGATTTCATGCTCTTCAGCAGCACGCGCGCGGTATCGAGCGATGTGACGCATGGTATGCGGTGTTCCACCGCCATGCGCCGCAGCTTGAAGCCGTCGCGGTCGGCGCGCCGCCCCTTGGTCGGCGTGTTGAGTATGAGCTTTAAGTTGCCGCTCTCGACGAGCTGGCGGATACCCGGCCCGTCGGAGAGCTTTTGCACCATGTTCGCGGCGACAAAGTTGAAGTTCAATAC
>CAYNFL010000258.1:0-2446 GCA_964396465.1 uncultured Christensenellaceae bacterium | reverse complement strand
CCGCTTCAAGGGCACCTGATCGATGTATTTCTGGCGCACCTGCTCCTCCGTAATACCTTGATTGGCCGCGTACTGCTTGAACAGGCTGTTCACCCACAGCGGCGAATCGAGCAAGTTGCCCGGGCATATCGCGTTGACGCGCACCTGATACTGCGCGAGCTCGAGCGCGAGGCTCTGCACAAGGCCGATGCCGCCGAATTTGCTCGCCGCGTAAGCCGAATTTTTATACGAGCCCTTCTTGCCCGATTTGGAATTGATCTGTATGATCACGCCGCTTCTCTGCTCTATGAGGTAAGGAACGGCGGCTTTGGCGGTGTTGAAAAAACCGCAGAGGTTCACATCGATGACCTTTTTCCACTTCTCAGGGTCGAATTCCGCAACCGAACCCGAAAGCAAAATCGCCGCGTTGGAGACGAGTATATCGATGCGGCCGTACGCGTCCACTGCGGCCTTCATGAGTGCTTCGCAGCTTAAGTAATCCGTCACGTCCACGGCGGCGGCGATGCCGCATTTCAGCAGCGCCGCGGTCTGCCGCGCGCCTTCGATGTTCACGTCGCCCACGGCGACCTTCGCGCCTTCATCCGAAAGCCGTAGAGCCAGCGCCTGCCCAAGCCCCTGCGCCGCACCCGTAATCACGGCAACCTTGCCATTGAGCCTCTCGCAATTCTGTATTTTCATTGCCATCCCCGTATTATTTTAATGATATACCGCGCGAATACCTCGCTTTTCCAGACCATTATACATGTGCCGCTCTTATCAAACAAGATGATTTTGGCGTCAGTGACGCCAATAAAGCTGTTGCGATCAATGAACGGCAGGTGACTGAGCGTATCTCTCCCCCGTTGACAACCGTTTTTTAAATTGATAATATCTAATTAACATTATTTTGCTATTTAATGGGGGGATACGAATGAATCTTAATAATTTTATAATTTGGACAGATATGATTAATCAGATTTTAAATTCGATCGCGATCATTGTTGGCGGCATTTGGGTCTACTGGAGGTTCATACGCACACGCTTTGGAACGTGGAACTTAAAATTGAATGTTCGTATGGAAACTCAGCATTATAATGAGTCGCAAAAATTACTGATTATTAAGATTGGTCTAGAAAACAAAGGAAATATAAAAATTTCTCCGGGGAACAAGGGCGTAAGAATAACAATTAGAAAGCTTGAGCGGGATAAGTCAGAGGGAAGCATACTTGATCTTGATCAAGGCAAAGTGATTGTAGAAAGTCTGGACGTTTTAAGAAAGTACCATCTGCCGAAAATCGGATATCGTAATTATGAGATAGAGCCAAAGTGTGAGTATCAGGAGATAGAATGCTTGCCGATTACTCAAGGGGAAACCATATCCGTCCGGACTGAGTTCTTTTGGAAAGATGAGAAGGATTCCATCATCGATTACAGCGTATTTTATGTTCAGTAACCCTTTGCCGGGCAGCGGTATCATGAGGAAGGTTGAAACATAATGTACACATTTGGCAAAGCGCGGACCACGTACGCGCAGGATATCGTAACAACAACCCAATACTATTATAATCGATTTAATGAGAAAATCGGCTTCCTGGCAGGTTTTCGCACGGCGGAGCAAGTGAAAAAACAGATCGAAAACTATTATGTTGTTAAAGATACCGGAGCCTATGCGGGACATGTTCACATTAGCTTTAAACTGCCTGACGAATTTGAGCAGTTAGATTGGTACAATAACAAAGAATACCTTATGCTTAAAAATGCAAAAAACGTAATCTATATTCAGCATATTGCAATTAAAAAAGAATATGCCGGGAAAGGATGCGGAAAGTATTTATTGAACAGGCTCTTTTATAAATTCAATCAGCATCTGATACTCTCGTCAGTCATTGTTAAGCCTTATTGTAACGAGTACTCCTATATGTTTCATAAAAAATGCGGTTTTTACGTGGTTGCGTATTATAATAATGATGTTATCGGCAAAATGCATTTTGAGAGCATCTACATGCTAAAAGGTACTGCAAACTAAAGCCCCCTCCATGAAACCTCATTTTCCGCAGTATCTTATATCCGGATACTATTTATATAAAGCAAAAGCGCGGCGTCTCTCGCCGCCGCGCTTTTCAAAATAAAGAACCCCGCGATACCAAATTCCTTACTTTGTAATCGTTTCGTCCAAGTCCCAAAGGTCTTCCCAGCCCTTGGCGCGCGGCCATAAAAGCACCTGCCCCCTGATGAGGTGGCCCATGCCGATGCACGGTATCTTCCCGCCGTCATATAACACCCGTTGCGGTACTCTTGGGTCGATAAATTTCATATTGATTACCTCCGTTACATAATTATTTCCTGACAGCCGATAATATCATGCCGGGCGCCCGCGCCTTGGCTTTTTTCCGTTGCTTATGAACGGCTGCAGAGCCGGAAACTGCTTCCCGCGCCGGTGATCGTCTGTGCTTTGCCGTAGACGTCC
>CAYNFL010000257.1:0-2474 GCA_964396465.1 uncultured Christensenellaceae bacterium | reverse complement strand
AAGCGATTAAAAATGCGGATACCTTTGAATACGGCGGCAGGGTCAGCCAGATACTCGGGCTGACGGTGGAAGCGGCGGGGCTGATCGCGAACATCGGGGATATCTGCCGGATATATACTGAAAAAAGAGACAGGTTCATACTAGCCGAGGTAGTAGGGTTTAAGGACAAAAAAGCAGTGCTGATGCCATTTGGGGATCTATCGGGCGCGGGCCCGAGCAGCTATGTGATTTCCGACGAGCGTTCGCTCAACGTACCGGTGGGCAGGGGCTTTTGCGGCCGGGTGCTCGACGGGCTTGGAAATCCGATGGACAGCAAAGGGCCGGTGCAGCCGGAGTGCTGTTATCCCATCAGCAATAAACCGCCGAACCCGATGGAGCGAAACCGTATCACGGAACGGCTGACGATGGGCATAAAAGCGATTGACTCGATGCTCACATTGGGTAAGGGGCAGCGTATCGGCATATTCGCGGGAAGCGGCGTGGGCAAGAGCACGTTGCTCGGCATGATCGCCCGCAACACGTCGGCCGATATCAACGTGATCGTACTGATCGGCGAGAGGGGCCGCGAGGTTAAGGACTTCCTCGAAAAAGACCTCAAGGAAGAAGGCTTGAAGCGCTCCGTACTCATCGTCGCGACATCCGACCAGCCCGCGCTCGTGCGCTTAAAATCCGCTATGGTGGGCACCGCGATCGCAGAATTTTTCCGTGATCAGGGGTACGACGTGATGCTCATGATGGACTCGCTGACAAGGTTCGCGATGGCGCAGCGCGAGATCGGCATGGCGATTGGCGAACCGCCCGTGTCGCGCGGGTTCACGCCCTCCGTCTACGCGATCATGCCAAAGCTTTTGGAGCGGGCGGGTATGGGCAAGAAGGGGTCGATCACCGGGCTTTACACCGTGCTCGTGGAAGGCGACGACATGGATGAGCCGATATCCGATACGGTGCGCGGCATTTTGGACGGACACGTCGTGCTGTCACGCAAGCTTGCCAATGCGGGGCACTACCCCGCGATCGACGTGCTGCAAAGCGTAAGCCGACTGATGCCCGATGTGATGGACAAAGAAAACCTGCAAAGGGCGGTATACCTTCGCGGTGTGATGGCGACCTATCGCGAAACGCAGGATCTGATATCGATTGGCGCGTATAAGAAGGGTTCCAGCGTCAAGATCGATGAAGCGATCGATTTAAACGAGGAGATCGGCGCTCTGCTGCGGCAGCAGGTAGGCGAACGGTTTACTTTTGAAGAGACGATGGAATTAGTTAAAAATATTTATGACAGGCGAAGCAGTGTATGAAACAGTTTGTGTTTACATTACAACCGCTATATGACGTTCAGGAAAGCATTGAGAAGCAGGTTAAGATGCAGATGGGCGCGATCGAAGCGGAAATCGCGCAGCGCCTTTCCGAGATGCAAACGCTAAGCTCAAGCTTTGATAACGTGCAGATCGAATATTGCCACGCGATGGCGGGCGGCGTTTCGGCAATCAGGATTAAAAATTACGGATGTTTTTTTGACAGGCTGAAAGCGCTCATGCTGCAGCAGCAGCGAAAGATCGTCCAGCTGGAGGCCGAGAAGGAAGTATGCCTGCAAAAGCTGATCGGCGTCAAGAGGGAAAAGATGCTGCTCGACAAGGTGCGCGAGGAACAATACGGAGAATATCAAAACGAGTTAAAAAAGCAGAAGGCAAAAGTAATCGATGACTTTGTGTCGTACAAGACGACCGTTTCATAAAGGACAGATATGCAGGAAGAAAAGAAAACAACCGATATAAAATTGAAGGCCGCAAAATCTTCATCCGTTTCCGGGGCTTCCAAAGGGAAAAGTAAGCTGTCCGGGGGCGCGCTGGTGTCCATCGTGCTCATTGTACTTATTATCGGGTTCTGCGCGGCAGTGTACTTTAACCTCGGCGGAGTGAAACAAACGGTAGCACAAGCTCTGGGCTTTACCACTGCTGAGGCAGCGGCGCAGGATAAGTCGGAGCAGGACGCGGCGGCACAGGCGGATTTTGAAGCGCAGAATACAGAGATTAAAAACAAGCAGCAAAAGCTGAGCGAAAAGGAAGACGAACTGGACGCGCGGGAAAGCGAACTCAACGCGCGTGAAGAAGAATTAACCGGGCGCGAGAATGCCGTAACTGAAGCGGAGAGAGAAGCGGCGCAGCAGGCGCAGGCTCAGGCCGACCTTGCGGCCGCCGCGGAGATATTCGCCAAGATGGAGGCAAGCGCCGCGGCCAAGGCCATCGCGGGTATGGATTCGGTGGAGGATATGGCGAAAATACTTGCCGCGATGCCCCGGGAACAGGCGGCGTTGATCATGCAGAACATGAAGGATGCGCTGAAAACAGATATTTTATCAGTAATGATGAAATAAAAAAACAAATAAAGAAAGGTGATGGCTATTGTAAACACGGCGTTGGCGCTTGCAGGCTGTGGAGCGCCAAACACAAATGCCGCAAACGGAATCAAAGGGG
>CAYNFL010000256.1:0-2529 GCA_964396465.1 uncultured Christensenellaceae bacterium | reverse complement strand
GCTGCAGCGCGATGTGCCTGTACTGCTACCTCGTCTGCACCTACTACAAGAGCGCATACTTGCGCGTGTTTGTCAACCGCGAGGCAATGATGGACAAGCTCATCCGCGCGGCGGAGAAGTTTCCCGGCAGCGTATTCGAGATCGGCAGCAACTCTGACCTCGTGCTGGAAAACAGCGTGAGCGGCAATTTGGAATGGACGGTGCGGCAGTTCCGCGGCGTACATCACGCGCGGCTCACGCTGCCCACGAAGTTCGATATGGTCGATCCGCTGCTTTCCATCAACCATGGCGGCAACGTGACGATCCGCATGAGCCTCAACCCAATCGAGATCATCCGCCGCGTGGAGTTCGGCACGTCGGGGCTTCCTGAGCGCATCGAAGCATTGAATAAGCTGTACCGCGCGCATTACGACGTGGGCATACTCGTCGCGCCGATCATACTCATTGAAGGCTATGAGCGCTTATATGAGGAGCTGTTTCAGACGATGGCGGAGCGGCTTGATCCCGGTATACTTCGCGGTGTGCCGCTGGAGATCATATTCATGACGTACGGCATGGTGACAAAGGGCATCAATGAGCAGGCGTTTCCGAACGCTGTGCCGCTGTACAATAAGGAGAATATGGCGTTCTGCGGGCGCGCGCGCTACGGCTACACGCAGGAAACCAAGCAGCGCGTATCGGCGTTCCTGCGCGAGAAGATCGCGCGGTATTTGCCGGAGGCTTCGATCGCGTATATCGTATAGCCAAAAGGCTTGGGCATTTGCCGAATTTCGGTTATAATGCCGATATGGATACTCTCCGAAAGAACGATGACATTGTACTTAATATCGAAGACCTGACCGTGGAAGGCTTTGGGCTAGGCCGCCATGAGGGCATGGCGGTGTTTGTGCCGCGCGCGCTGCCCGGCGAGACGGTGACGGCGAGAATCATCAAGGTATCCAAAAGCTACGCGGTGGGCAAGCTGATGCAGCTTCACAACGCGGCGGAGGGGCGCGTTGCGCCGTTCTGCCCTGCCTTTGAGCAGTGCGGCGGCTGCACGCTGCAGCACCTGTGCTATGAGGATCAGCTTACGTACAAGCGCCGCTACGTGCAGCAATGCTTCAAGCATATCGGCGGCATCGATATTGCTTTGCCTGAGATTGAGCCTTCGGACGAAACGCGCAGCTACCGCAACAAGGCTGCATTTCCCGTCGCGCTGACGGGAGAGGGGGTCAGCGCGGGCTTCTTCGCGCCGCGCAGCCACCGGCTCGTCACGGCGGACTGCGGCATACAGAGAGAAGCTATCAATATGGTGAAGGATGCCGTGATCGGCTGGGCGAGGGAAAACAACGTTAAAGCGTACGATGAGCAGCGCGATACCGGCACGCTGCGGCATATCGTGGCGCGGCAGGCGAGCGGCGGCGAAACGATGGCGGGCGTCGTGGTGCGCGGCAAGGCGGACGAAGCCCCGCTGATTGCGGCGCTCAAAGGCGTGCCGGGTATCAAGAGCATCGTGCTCAACATCAACCGTGAAAAGGGCAACGCGATATTGGGAGAAAAGAGCCGCGTGGTCTGGGGCGACGCGTATATCACCGAGAGGTATGAAGATTTAAGTTTTCGTGCGGGGCTGAACAGCTTTTTGCAGGTGAACCACGCCCAGTCCGCCAAGCTCTACGATATCGCTTTGGGTTATGCGGATATTACCAAAAAAGATGTGGTGTTCGACCTGTATTGCGGCATCGGCACGCTGACGCTGCTCGCGGCGAAGTGCGCGAAAGCGGTGCTGGGCATCGAGTACGCGGCGGAGGCGGTGGAGAACGCACGCGAAAACGCGGGACTCAACGGTATCACCAACGCGCAGTTTCTTGCGGGCGACGCGGCGCAGGTATTCGGCGAGGGTATCCGCATCGCGGGCAGGCCGGATATCGTCATCCTTGACCCGCCGCGCAAGGGCTGCGATAAAGTGCTGATTGGCGCCGTCATCGAAGCTGCGCCGAAGCGGGCGGTCTACGTTTCGTGCGATGCGGCCACTTTGGCCAGAGACGCGGCGGTATTCTGTGCGGGCGGGTACGCGGTGCGGGATGTGCGGTGCGTGGACATGTTTCCGCAGACAACGCACGTTGAGTGCGTGGTATTGATGTCAAGGGTTGAGAAGTGAGTGTGTAGAAAGTCCAGTAATACTGGGCTTTCCCAGGCTTGAGAGAAAATATTCGATGAGTAAAAATCGTAGAAATATCGGTTCGTGGGAACAAGTCTAAAGGTATGATTTGAACGTGACAGAGCGATTTAGATAACATGGGCTTGCAGTGGTCAATTTAGATGTTTCAGGGATTTTGCGTGGTTGAAAGTCGGGTTGGATCTTGAAATACCCGCGTGACCTCCGTGTCTTGCCCCGAACCGAACACGCTAAATAATTATGTTATTGTAGCTAGGTGAAAAGAGACTAATATGCGCTTATTGTGGAAGTGAATCAAAAGGTACCAAGGAACATATTATTTCTTGTGGTATTTTAGACCTGTTTCCTGAGTGTTTTGCAACGATAGATAATGT
>CAYNFL010000255.1:0-2538 GCA_964396465.1 uncultured Christensenellaceae bacterium | reverse complement strand
GTCATTGCGAGGAGCGCAGCGACGTGGCAATCCGGCGCACTTTGCTGTTACAATGATCACATCGTGGCAATCAGCGTACCCATGCCTCCCTCCGAGGGGAGGTGGCGTGGCGCAGCCGTGCCGGAGGGAGAGATAACGGAAAGTCACTTTCGCAGTGCCATCTCCTCCAGAGAAAGCTCCTCCGTCATTAGAGGAGCGCAGCGACGTGGCAATCCAGCGCACTTTGCTGTTACGCGGTTCGCATCGCCTCCCCCGAGGGCGTGGACGGCCTGAACGAATTGATTCCGGCGCAGGAATAGTATCCGCCAAAATCCGCGTTTTTAACAGCCGGGGGATTGTTATTCTGAACAGTTATGTTATATTGTAGCTGTGACACGTCACGAAAAACGTTCGGAGGTGCGAGCGGTGAATGAAAAAAAACCGGAAAACGGCAAAAAAAAGCCGGATAACAGTGTAAAGAAACAGGATCATAACGACGAATATGTGCTGGTCAACATCACAGAGCAGGTCGTGCGAAAAAAGGCCAAAGAGATGATGGCGGAATACGACATGTGTTGCTGCCCGAAGTGCTTCTGCGACGTCTGCGCGATCGCGCTACAAAAGCTGCCCGCCCAATACGCCACGACAAAGCGCGGCGAGCTGCTCGAACTCGTGGAGGCATCAAGGCTGCAATCCAAAACCAGCATCGTCGTCAGCGTGCTGAAGGCAATTGAAAAAGTAAAGGCTTCGCCGCAGCACGGCTAAGACGCAGCCTGAGCAACAAAATATATCCATATGCCGGCGCATACACACGGGCATCGCGTCGGTTTTTATTATATTTCCGCAGAGGTTGGTTCCCGTACTTCTTTAGATTTTCCGCTTGTGCTTATGCCGCGGAAACTGCGCCACCCTTCCAACTGCCTGCGGCAGCCACCTCCCCTCACAGGGGAGGCTATATACTGGATTGCCGCGGGCGGTATGCGGCTGCATTATACAAATCTCTGCGCATAACCGCCCTTTTTTTCTCATAAGTATGCTTATAAGAAGGGGGTATTGCTATGGAACAAACCGTAAATGCCGCTGCAAAAACGCCGTTTTCCGCGTATCTCAAAAACGCGCTTAAGGGAACGCTCATATCAATGGTGTTCACCACAGCCGCGATATTGCTGTTCGCACTGATCATACAGGAAACCAATATGGCGTCCGGAGCCGTTTCAATCATCTACCAGATACTTCGCATCGCCGGCATCATACTGGCGTCGTATTTCGCCGTTAAGGGATTCTCCGGCAAGAGCTGGATTTTAGGCGGCATGACGGGCGTACTGTTCATCATTGTAAGCTACCTGCTCGTTTCGCTGATCGAGGGGATGTTCGGAAACGTGGCGCTGCTGTTTTCCAACATGCTCATGGGGCTTCTAATCGGCATGGTGTTCGCGATCATCATGGTGAGCTTCAAAGGCAGCAAAGCCGGTTCCGCGCGGCCTAAGCGGCGCACAAAGCGCACGCCGTTTTCACGCATGCAGCGTATGCGCCCCGTAAAGCCCATACGGCAGGGGAATTGACCCGCGCTTTATTGTGTGTTGTGTTTTTATGACCGCCCGTATTTTAATATCAGTAAATAAACTTTGGATTTTGTTACAAGTCGCTGATATTTCCGGGGTATGATATATGCACAACAATTTCACATAGGAGCTCATCTATAACTCTGCTCCCCTATTTTCACTCACAATCGTTTACGAAATCAGTTACGCGCTTTTTGGCAAATGGAAAAGAATCAAGACGTTTATTGACGGAGGCCTCACCGAAGCCGCGCTGTGCGGAGATACGCGAAAACGCGGGCAATACGTTTAATGCCGATGCCGTTTCGGCCTGCGTTTCGCTGTTTGAAGAGGGCGGGTATACGATAGAGTATACGTATTATAATACGCATATGCCGCTGATATGACGGTGAGGGTATCAACAGCCCGCACGGCGAATACAAATAGGTTGCAAACCGCTGCCGCAGTGGTATATAATCTTGAAAGATTGATTCGGAGGGGAGCGCTATGAAGCACATTAAGACCATCGTAAAAGGGACGCTCAAGGAAAACAAAGCGAAGACGGGATGCGGCGAGTGCCAGACCTCCTGCCAGTCGGCCTGCAAGACATCGTGCACGCTCGCGAACCAGCGCTGCGAGAAAAAGCGCAGGTAAACCGCCCCGGCGTTTAGCCGCGCTTTTAAAAGCATGTTTAAAGCCGGTGTTTTGCACATATCGGAAGACTTGGGCGTGACGCGGCCCTCGCGGCCGCTTTTTATTTTACCCGGGGAAGCGCGGCGAGGCGGGCGGATGATATCCACCCCTACGGTAACGCGGCAATACAGATATGGTGGAAATAAGGCGGGCGGCCTTGGAAAGCCGCCCCTACGGGGATGCGGGCAATACGGCTATGGCGGAAAAAAGGCGGGCGGCCTTGGAAAGCCGCCCCTACGGGAACGCGGATATTACGGCTATGGCGCAGCGAGACGGGCGGCCTTGGAAAGCCGCCCCTACGGGGATGCGGGCAATACGGCTATGGCGG
>CAYNFL010000254.1:0-2542 GCA_964396465.1 uncultured Christensenellaceae bacterium | reverse complement strand
TTATTTTACCCATGGTTGTCGTCCTCCCTTATTTCAAATTATATTATTTACTTACCGTAACCATACTGTGCCGAAGCACCTTATCGTCCAACATATACCCTTTTTGCAGCACGCTCGCCACAATGCCGGGCTCCTGCCCTTGCGCCGTTTCCTCCATCGATATCGCCTGATGCAGGTTCGGGTCAAAAGCTTCTCCGCCTGCGCATATCTCCTTGACACCGAGCGCCGCAAGCGCGTCCGAAAGCTGCCGGTATACCATAAACATTCCCTTTACAAACGCGTCATCCTGTTTATCTTGCAACGGCTCGAGCGCGCGCTCAAAGCTGTCCATCACGGGCAATATCCGTTCAATCGCTTCCGCCTGCCCGTCTTTGTTCGCCATCGCCGCTGCCGAAAGGATGCGCTTCTTATAGTTATTAAAATCGCTGAAGGTGCGAAGGTATTTATCCTTAAAGTCGTCGCGCTCCGTCTGCGCGGCGGCCAGCGCTGCTTCCAGCTTCTGATTATGTTTCCCTGAGCCGTTTTTTTTATCGGCCTTTGCGTGTTCTTCCTCCCGCACAGCTTCCATCTGCTCAGGTATCCCTTTTTCTGTTGCCTCTATTTCTGCCACGTCTCCCTGTCCATCAAAATTTTTGCTCTCCTCGCTCATACTTCCATCGCCTCCTTACTCATTCGTTTCAATAAAGTTTGATAATATGCTGTCGAGGCTGCTGCCTACGTACCCCAGTATCGATACGATCTTAGCGTAATCCATACGCGTCGGGCCGATTATGCCAAAGCTGCCCAGTGCCCTCCCGCCAATCTTATACGTCGCTGTCACGACGCTCATATCAAACAGCTCCTCCGCTTCATTCTCCTTGCCGATCGTGATGGAGAACTCTAGCTGTGTGGCCTTCTTCATCATTTCATATAGCATATCCTTGGTTTCCAGCAGGGAAACCAAGCTTTTCGCTTTTTCAAGGCTCATGTACTCCGGAAAATCGATGATGTTCTGCGTACCGGAGAGCAAGATGCCGCGTTCGCCCTGCGGCTCCACGCTGTTTTCAATCACCTGCAGCACGTCCGAAACGAACTTCGCGTTGGCCTGCGCGTGGTCGTGGATGCACGATGCGAGGTCTTGCTCCGCCTCCTCCAGGGTCTTGCCCGTCAGCTTATCGGTCAGCATGTTGGATATCATCTCGAGGCAGTCGGGCTGCGTGCCTTCGGGTATCGAAATCATCGTATCCTTGACGAGCCCCGCGCTCGTCACGATGAGCAATATCGCTTTTTTGTCCGTAATGCGCACGATCTGTATGCGGCGCATCTGCGACTTTTTGAGCTGCGGCTTTAATACCATCGAAATGTGGTGCGTCGTATCGGACAGTACCTGCGCCACGCGCTCCATCACCTGCTCAATCTCGCTGACGCGGTTCTCAAAATAACTTCTGATGCGCTTCGCTTCGTCGGTATTGAGCTTGGCCACGTTCATAAGCCGGTCCACGTAAAACCGGTATGCCTTGTTGGAGGGTACGCGCCCCGCCGATGTATGCGGCTGCTCGAGGTATCCCAATTCCTCAAGGTCGGCCATCTCGTTGCGTATCGTCGCGGAAGAAAGCTCGATGCCGTGCTTACGCGATATCGTGCGCGAGCCGATGGGCAGCCCGGTCATGATGTAATCGTCGATGACCGCTTTTAATATATTCAGCTTCCTTTCGTTTAAATCCACGGCTTACCCTTTCCTTGTTAGCACTCATTCGCGTTGAGTGCTAACATTGTAATAAAAATAGCACCGATTGGTCAAAAAGTCAATAGGGCGAAGTTTGTTCATATTTATTTTATAAGTACGGGATATTACGGCTTCCTGCCTGATTTTCTATTACTGAATATCTTCGGTTTAGCTGCCTTATGCAGCACGGGGTAGGACCCCCTATAATAAATTTATGAATTCCCCGATCAGTGTATTCTGCAGGTCGAAGCCCTTGAGTGTCGGGCATATGCCTTCCGCATCCGCGAGTATCAACCCCGCTTTCCGCGCTGTTTGAATGGGCTTCTCGAATTGTTGAAAGAATTTCTTCCCGAAGCGTATTTCGTAATCCGCCGCGTTGATGCCCCGCGCCAACCGTAGGCGCAGCATCAGGTATTCTGTCAGTTCATCCGCCTCCGTCAGCAAATCATTATTCGCCATAGGCTTGATGCCCTCTTTGGTCAGGCGCAGGTATTCCTCAAAGCTTTCTGTGTTGGCATGACGGGTCTTCTTTTCGCCGCACAGATACGAATGCCCCGCGATGCCGAGCCCGAGGTATTCGCCGCCCGTCCAGTATTTCAAGTTGTGGCGGCATTCATAACCCGGCAGCGCGAAATTGGAGGTTTCATAGTGCATGTATCCGGCCTCATTGAGCATTGCCGTTACGGCGTGGTACATCGCGCGGTCTGTATCCTCATCAACGCCGGAAAATTCCTTTGCGAGCCTTGTGCCTGCTTCCAGCTTCAGCGCGTAGCATGATAAATGCGGCAGCTTCAAATCGATCAGTCGGTTGATGGTTTCCTCGCAGCTTTGTACCGT
>CAYNFL010000253.1:0-2578 GCA_964396465.1 uncultured Christensenellaceae bacterium | reverse complement strand
ACGCCCGGCTGAGATTCACCTGCTGCAAGAACGCTTTCACCCTCAAGTATCAGCATATTGTCGCTGCCGGTGAATGAAAGCGGGCATACGTCGTTTGAATGATCATCAATTTTAACGCCGTTTAACGTCAGCGTCACGCCCGCGCCGCAAACGATAGCCGTATTAGAATACGTTGTATCAGTGGTATTGGTGAGCTCGACCGTCAGCCCTGGGTTTATCGTAATTGCGGAATTGTTTCCAAATTCGCTTATATCACGGGTGCCGCTTACGCTGATTGTACCGCTGGCGGCATAGGCAGGTGCCGACAACATCAACATAATGATAACGAGGAGTAGTGCGATACAAACTTTTTTCATTTTCAAAGACTCCAATCTGTAATGTGATATTCTACATTGAGATTTCTCCATGCAAATTGAAGTAACTTTATATGAGTGGCACTATTTACATAGTTTTTAATTATTATATATTCATATCCTATTAAAAGCAATAATTTTGGTAATTAAACCAATAGCGTATTGGTTTATACTTTTTTTAAAAGTTTCGTATTTTATGATATTATCTTCACGTGACTCATCCAAGAACGCCACGAATATTTCGCGGCGTTAACTCAATTATTTATATTGTCTATATTATCTCTATTCTACTCCCATTCTATCGTCGCGGGAGGTTTGCTCGTGATGTCGTATACGATGCGGTTGACGTGCTTGACCTCGTTGACGATGCGGCCCGATATCTTCTCTAACACGCCCTCCGGTATGCGCGCCCAGTCGGCGGTCATGCCGTCCACGCTCGTCACGGCGCGCAGCGCTACGGTGTGGTCGTAGGTGCGCTCGTCGCCCATCACGCCCACGCTGCGCATGTCGGTCAGTACGGCGAAGTACTGCCAAATCTCACGGTCGAGATTGGCGGCTGCGATCTCCTCGCGGAATATCGCGTCGGCCTCCTGCAACGTCGCTACCTTCTCTTGCGTCACGTCGCCGATGATGCGGATGGCGAGGCCGGGGCCGGGGAACGGCTGCCGCCAGACGATGTGTTTGGGCATGCCGAGCGCCTCGCCCAATGCTCTCACCTCGTCCTTGAACAGGTCGCGCAACGGCTCGATGATCTCCTTGAAATCCACATAGTCGGGCAGGCCGCCCACGTTGTGATGGCTCTTGATGGTGGCCGCGTGGCCCTTGCCGGATTCGATCACGTCGGGGTATATGGTGCCTTGCGCTAAAAAATCCACCGCGCCGATTTTCTTGGCCTCGGCCTCGAACACGCGGATGAACTCCTCGCCGATGATGCGGCGCTTTTGCTCCGGCTCGACGACGCCTTTGAGTTTGCCAAGGAAACGCTCGGCGGCGCTCACGCAGATGAGCTTCATGCCGTATGCGTTGCGGAACACTTCCTCCACCTGCCTGGCTTCATCCTTGCGCAGCAATCCGTGATCGACGAATATGCACGTGAGTTTATCGCCCACCGCGCGGCTGATCAGCACCGCCGCGACGGAGGAATCCACGCCGCCCGAGAGCCCCAGCAGCACGCGGCCGCTGCCCACGCGTTTTTTGATATCGCTGACCGCGGTCTCCGCGTAATTGTCCATCGTCCAGCCGCCCGATGCGTTGCAGACGTTGTATAAGAAGTTGCGCAGAATCTCATTGCCGAATCGCGTGTGCGCCACCTCGGGGTGAAACTGTACCGCGTAGAGCTTTTTTTCCGCATCGCAGAACGCCGCAACGGGGCAGCTGTTCGTCGTTGCGCATACCGCAAAGCCCTGCGGCGCGGTATCTACGTACCACGTGTGGCTCATCCAGCAGACCGAGTTTGCTTCCAGCCCGGCAAACAACGCGCAGGTGTTGTCGTAGCGGATGTCCGTCTTGCCGTACTCGCGGTTTGCCGCGCGTTTCACGCTGCCGCCGAGTGCCTGCCCCATGAGCTGCGCGCCGTAGCAGATGCCGAGGATCGGGATACCCGCGCTGAATATGCGCTCGTCGCAGCGCGGCGCGTCCGGGTCGGTCACGGTGGCGGGGCCGCCTGTGAATATGATGCCGATGGGGTGATATGACAATATGCGCTCAACCGGGGCGTCGCAGGGGAGAATCTCCGCATAGACCGAGAGGTCTCTCACGCGCCGCGCGATGAGCTGGTTGTACTGCCCGCCGAAGTCGAGCACGAGAACCGTTTCTCTCATTTAAGACCTGCCTGTATAGTTGGGCGCTTCTTTCGTGATGTAGATGTCGTGCGGGTGGCTCTCGGTAAGGCCCGCGCCCGTGATGCGCACAAACTGCGCTTTTTTCTGCAGCGCCTCAATCGTCTCCGCGCCGCAGTAGCCCATGCCGGATTTCAATCCGCCCACCATCTGGAACACCGTGTCGGAGAGGGGGCCTTTGAAAGGCACGCGGCCTTCGACGCCCTCGGGCACGAGCTTTTCCGCGTTTTCCTGAAAGTAGCGGTCTTTGCTGCCCTTTTGCATCGCGTCCACGGAACCCATGCCGCGGTACACTTTGAAGCTGCGCCCCTGATAAATTTCCGTTTCGCCGGGGCTTTCCTCCGTACCGGCGAGCAGGCTGCCGATCATGACGGAGCAAGCGCCCGC
>CAYNFL010000252.1:0-2653 GCA_964396465.1 uncultured Christensenellaceae bacterium | reverse complement strand
GTAGCGCTCTAACCAGCTGAGCTATAACCCCCCGAATCCGCAACTCATATTATACACAATCGGAGTGTGAAATCAAGGATTTTTTACCCGCCGCCCATTTCAGTGATCGCTTGCCGTTGCACCGTATACAATATACACCCTTTTTATTTTACGCAGCAAAATATCTTTTAAGCGCGCGCACAACCAGCTCATGGTCTTTCTCGCTGGACAGCCCCGAAACGGAAATCGTGCCGATAATGCCCGCGCCTTTGACGCAAACCGGGAAGCTGCCACCGTACGGCATGTATTCGCCCGCGGATAAATGCAGGGCTTCCTCAATCGTCTTCTGCTCCGCTTTCAACGTGATTTCATGATAATACGAGCTGCGTCCTGTCAGGTTTACGAGCTTGGTTTTTCCTTTTATCCAGCGGTCGTTGTCGGCAGAAGTGCCCTCCAGCGCGCAATGGAAAAGCTGCTGGCCGTTTCGCGTAATATCCGCCGTCACACTCAAGCGCTCGCTTTGCGCCATATCGATCAGCAAACGCCCCAGATCGTACGCGTCCTGATTGGTAAAGCTGTTAAACTGCAACTCTGTTTCCTGCCGCAAGATTTGCTCCAGTAACGCTTCGTAGTTTTCCATGCCTGTCCTCCCAAATTCATCATTTTACCGTTTAGCGCCATTACCGATCGGGCACACCGCGGCGCATACGCCGCAGACCGCGCCGCGCCCGATGTGCTGGTACTGATCCTTCATCCAGCGCGAACACAGCGCCGCGTCGATAAGCGCGATACGCGGCTTCGCCGCGTCCCACATTTCTCCCGAAATCGCGCCGCAGGGGCACGCGATGACGCACTTTGTGCAATCGCCGCAGCGCGGCGGCTGCATTTCGCCGCTTTCGAGCGGCATATCGGTCAGCACCGTGGCGAGGCGCACGCGCGGCCCGAAGTCATTCGAGACGAACAGCGCAGATTTTCCGATGAAGCCGAGGCCCGCCATATTTGCCGCCGTCTTATGCGGGAAATCGCCCGCCAAACCGCTGCCGCTCGTCGATTGCGACGCAGGAATCGCGCACGCGGCGTACCCTTCCCGCTGCAACAAGATCACGCACTTTAAGGCGCACATATCCAGCAGCGCGTTGACGGCGCGGTAGTGGTGAAAATAGCGGTGCGTGGGGCCTCATTTTACCTCGTCCATCACGTTGTCCGAAAGCCGTACGCCCAGCGTAATGGAAAAAGGCGTGACTTTAAACCTTTCGGGCAGCAACGGGCTTAAATCCGCCGTGCCAAAAACGTCGATCCCTTCCTCGCGCATGCGCCGCTTCAGTTCCGCGATCATATTTTCCCCTCAACATATTGTGTTTACAAAATAACGATACCATATCTACTGTACACCTGCAATATTTATGATATAATAATGTTAACCAAATCAGCGGGAGGCATCCCATGCAGATTGAAGCGATCGCACAGAACAAACTGCTGATATTATACCTGCTCCGGTCCATCAACATCCAGCTTTCCGAAATGCAGATACTGCGGATCGTGACGGAAAACGGCTGGATCAGCTACTTCGACATGAAGGAATGCATGTTCGAACTCATCGAAAACAAGCTCGTCGAGGAGCGCGAAACGCCCGAAGGCGCTTTTTACGCGATCTCGGAACTTGGGCGCAATACGTTATACTATTTCGAGCGCGAGCTTTTGGGTTCGCTGCGCAAGGCCATCGACACGTACTGCGAAGCCAACCGCGACGAACTGCGCCTTGAGACCGAGCTTTCGGCGGATTATATCCGCATCGACGAGGGCGAATATAAGGTGATGCTGCGCGTGCTCGAAAATCAGATACCCGTATTCGAGCTCAACCTCATCACCTATTCAAAGGAATCGGCGGAAGCCTTCATCAAGCGGTGGAAGGACGTTGCGCCGAAGATTTATAAAAACACATACGACAGCCTCGCGGAATAAGTTTTTTCGGCACCGGGTTGGTATATTTTTTATCGTTCCCTTGTTCATTCTTTTGATCATTTTGTCACAATAAAGGCTTTTCATTTGTCGTTTTTTGATGCTATAATGACTGTTGGTATGGTAATACAAACGTAAGGAGAAGTAAGCAGTGTATACAATCCTGAAAAAACAGGAGCTGAACCCGCAGGTGAAGCTAATGGTGATCGACGCGCCGCTCGTCGCGAAGAAAGCGCAGCCCGGCCAGTTCATCATACTGCGCGTCAGCGATAAAGGCGAACGGATTCCCTTGACCATCGCTGACTTTGACCGCGAAGCGGGCACAGTCACGATCATATATCAGGAAGTGGGCAAGACCACGATTGAACTCGGTACATTGAATGAGGGCGATAGCCTCAAGGATTTCGTCGGGCCGCTCGGCAAGGCGTCGCACTTCGACAGCAGCGTCAAAAAAGCCGCGGTGATCGGCGGCGGCCTCGGAACCGCCATCGCGTACCCGCAGGCCAAGATGCTGCACAGCATGGGCGTTGCCGTCACGAGCATCATCGGCTTCCGCAACAAGGAGCTGATACTTTTAGAGGACGAAGTCGGCGCGGTTTCCGACAAGCTCATCGTCGTAACGGACGACGGCAGCAACGGCAACAAGGGCTTTGTCACCGATGCGCTGAAAGGCGAAATCGAGGCGGGCGAGAAGTTTGACCTCGTCGTCGCGATC
>CAYNFL010000251.1:0-2654 GCA_964396465.1 uncultured Christensenellaceae bacterium | reverse complement strand
GGCGTACCGCGCGAGCGCGACGCGAGCTCGAGCGCGGCGTCCTCGTCGATGCCGATATCGAGTATGCGCGCAGAGCGGTGGATGATCTCCGACAGATCTTCGGGCGTATACATCTGCAGCCGGTGGATCACGCCGAAACGGTCGCGCAGCGGCGAAGTCAATTGCCCCGCCCTTGTCGTCGCGCCCACGAGTGTGAAGCGGGGAAGGCCGAGCCGCAGCGTGCGGGCCGAAGGCCCCTTGCCGATCACGATATCGAGCGCGTAGTCCTCCATCGCGGGGTATAACACCTCTTCGACGCTGCTGTTTAGGCGGTGGATCTCATCGATGAACAGCACGTCGCCGCGGTTCAAGTTCGTCAGTATGGATGCCAAATCTCCCGGCCGTTCGATCGCGGGGCCGGAGGTTACGCGGATGTTCGTACCCATTTCGGAGGCGATGATATAAGCAAGCGTCGTTTTGCCAAGCCCCGGCGGGCCGTAGAGCAGCACGTGGTCGAGCGACTCGCCGCGATTTTTTGCCGCGGCCATGAACACCTTGAGGTTATCCTTGGCCTTTTGCTGGCCCACGTATTCGTTCAAGGTTGCGGGGCGCAGGCTGCGCTCCGTCGTTTCCTCTTCCTCGCTGGGTTTCGCCGATACGATGCGGTCTTCTTCCATGCGGACTCCTTACGCGCCCATGCGCTTTAATGCGATGAGTATCAGTTCCTCAGCCGTTCCGCCGAGGTTCTTGACGGACGATACCGCGCGGACGGCTTCGGTGCGGTTATAGCCCAGTGCGACGAGCGCGCTGACCGCTTCGGCTTCCTTGTCCGCCGGGCCCGCGGACGCTTCCGCGCCTTCCAGCGCTTCGGTCGTCGAAATCTTCTCCGCGAGGTCGATGATGATGCGCTGCGCGGTTTTCTTGCCCACGCCGGGTATTTTCTGGAGCGCGCCTTCGTCCGATGTGATGATCGCCGCGGCGATATCGGAAATCTTGAGCGCGGAAAGTATCGCGAGCGCAACCTTGGGGCCGATGCCCGAAACGCCCGTAAGACGCACGAACATCGCGCGCTCCTCCGAAGTGAAGAAGCCGTATAGCGTGTGCGCGTCCTCGCGTACGACAAGCTGACAGAACAGCTTTGCCGTTTGCCCGGCCTTGATGTGAAGCAGAGACTGCGCGGAGGTATGCACACGGTAGCCCACGCCGCCCGCGTCGATCACCGCATAATCGCGGCTCGTTTCAGCAACCTCGCCCTTGATGTAATCGTACATGGCACACTTCCCTTATTTGATGCGGAACGCGTCCGCGAACCGGCTTGAATGCGCGTGGCACAGCGCGCACGCGACCGCGTCCGCCGCGTCGTCCGGCCGGATGAGCTCGCTCATGCCGAGCAGCAGGCGAACCATCTCCTGCACCTGCCGTTTCTCCGCGCCGCCGTAGCCCACGACGGCCTGCTTGATCTGCATGGGCGTATACTCGAACAGCGCCGCGCCCGTACCGAACGCCGCCGCCATCGCGACGCCTCTGGCCTGCGCAACCTGGATCACCGTTTTGACGTTCTTCCCCGCGAACAGTTCCTCGAACGCCACGCAGTCGGGGCTGTACCTCTCGATGAGTTCGCGCATGTTGTCATGCAGCTTGGAGAGCCGCAGCGGCAGCGGCGTTCCCGCCTCGGTGACGATCGTGCCGCATTCGAGCAGCCGCGCCTTGTCCTTTTCGTATTGTATCACGCCGTAGCCCATCAGCGCGAGCCCCGGATCGATGCCGATGATCACCATATCGTTTGGGCACACAATTGTAGGGGCGGCCTTTTATGGCCGCCCGAACATGACGCCCGTTCCCCTTCCATTGATACCATCATGATAAATGCTGCCAGCGGTTCTGTCAAACGTTTCGGGGACGGGGGAGGGCGGTAAACAGCATGTTGAAACCGAGGTGAATTGGCGGTATATTGTAAGAGGTTCATTACTACCGAGAATACAGAACGCATAGTGTCAGCCTGTACACAAGGAGAAAATTATGAACGGATGGAACGAGATACTTGATAAGCAAACGCTGGACTGGCTGCTGGAAGAGGAAAACCCTTCCGTGCGCTACTTCACGCTGAAAAACCTGTACGATAAATCCGAAACAGAACTTACCGGCGAAAAAGAAGCCATCATGAAAACCGGAAAGGTGCCGCAGATACTCAGCATGATGAGAGCGCAGGAGTATCAGCAAAGCCTGACACGGTTCTATACGGATAAGTACACGGGGCTTTCATGGCAGCTGCTGATACTTGCCAAAATGGGCGCATCATGCAATGAAGAGATCAAGGGGTACTGCGAGTACATGCTCGCGAACTCGCAGGAGAAGGAGAGCGGTGCGTTTGCGATGGAGACGAGCGTCAAGCAGGGAGGCGGAAGGAAGAGCACGACGATACCTTGTCTGACGGGCAATATGATATTCGCGCTTTCACGGTTGGGGTATGCGCAGGATGAGCGCGTCGTCGCAGCCGTGGAGTGGCTCGCGCAGAACCAGCGCTATGACGACGGTGACGGCGCACCGTCGGGCAAGCCCGCGTGCTGGGGAGACCACAGCTGCTACATGGGCGTTGTAAAAGCGCTCAAGGGTTTTGCGGCGCTGCCGCGGCAGATGCGCTCGGCAAAGGTGAGGGATTCCATTCGCCGGGGTAC
>CAYNFL010000250.1:0-2690 GCA_964396465.1 uncultured Christensenellaceae bacterium | reverse complement strand
AAGATTACCGGGATATCGTACTGCGCCATCGTAGCAAGCTCCTGCATCACCATCAAAAAATCGCCGTCACCGAGCAGCGCCACCACCGGGCGATCCGGGCATGCGAGCTTCGCGCCCATTGCGGCGGGGAACGCCCAGCCCATCGTGGAGAAACCTCCCGTGGTCAAATTGCAGCCGCGCTGCGCATAGCAGTATTCCTGAAACAGCTGCGCCTGCGTGTTGCCGGACGATGTGACGATCACCGCATCCTCCGGCAGGTGCGCGCCCATCTCCCCGATCAGCTGCGATATCGTGATCTTCTCGGTTTCCACGGCGCGCACAGCGGCCAGCTGCGCCGCCCAATCCGTCTTGAGCTTGGCGATCTCGGCAAAGTACGCTTCCCTTCCTGTTTCTTCGCCATACGCGGCCGCGAGCGCGCGCAGCGCTTCGTTCATATCCGCAACGATGCCCACATCCGCGCCGTAGTTTTTGCCGATCTCGCCCGCGTCGATATCGATATGGATAAGCTTGGTATCGGGGAAGTTAAAGCTGATGCCCTTGCGGTACGAGCAGGTGGTCTCATCGGCAAAGCGTGTGCCCACTGCGAGTATCACGTCCGCGCTGCGGCACAGCGCCAGCCCCACCGGCGTGCCCTTGGAGCCGGTGTGGAAGCCGTATAGCGGATGTGTCTCGCGCACCGCGCCTTTTCCCGCGAGCGTGGTCACAATTGCCGCACCCCATCGCTCCGCAAGCGTTTCAATGAGCGCTCCCGCCCCGGCGCGCAGCGCCCCTCCCCCCGCCAAAATGACGGGGCGCCGCGCTTGTTTCATGAGACGGATCGCCTTTTCAACCGACTCAACGTCGGCGCAAGGTTTCGCATCAATATGGTACTCCATATTCATTTGTCTGTCTTCAATGGCCGCGCACTGTACGTCCATCGGCAGCATCACGGCGCACGGCCCGCTGCGCCCGTTCGTCATCTGCGCAAACGCGCGCCGCAGCACACGCGGAAGCTGCTCCGCGGATTCCGCGCGCCACGTGCGTTTGGCCAGCGGCTCCAGCGCTCGGACGATGTTGCTGTCCTGATAGCGTTCCACCTCCTGAAGCACGCCCACGCCCTTCATATGTACATGCGTATCACCGCAAAGCTGTAGGAACGCGGACGAATCCACATAGGCCGTCGCGAGCCCGATGCACGTATTGAGCGTACCCGGCCCGATGGAGGAAAAACACGCAAGCGGCCTGCCGGTCATGCGGAAATACCCGTCCGCCATCGCCGAGGCCGCTTGTTCATGCTTCACCTGTATGTATTGAATCCGATCCTGCGTTTTGCGCACCGCGTCAAACAGCCCCATCACACCGTGGCCCGGAATACCGAGAATATACGGTACGCCCTCTTTCACCAGAAAATTGACAATGACTTCTCCGCCCGTGCGTTTCATTGCAATCCCTCCGTGCTGTTGTTTTGTTCATTTTGAAGCTATATTGTATTGATATGTATATCATGGAACTTTTAACGCGCAAAGTCAACCGAATATGGCAACTCGGTTTCTTATTGCGCAACCAACTTTTCTCTTGTTGCAGCACGATTTCATATTGCATGCGAAGGTAACGCAACATCATTGTTTTACTGGCCGATTTAAAATTTCATACATTTGTATGATCACCTTTCCGTTCTTTATTCAACACAAAAAAATCAACGAAACCGCCTTTGGTCTGGGCGGTATTCGTCGATATAAACAACATATGAGGAGGACGCATCTGTGTAGTATGATGTATTTTTATATGTTCGCCATCTATGGCAACATATTATACCATTGTTTATACTCTTATAGTTTTCTAACTGTCGCGTTTCCCTTCAGACAAGTAATTAATAAATACCACGATGAGCAGCACCACGCCAGTGATGACGTCCGGCAGATACGGTGATTTTAACCATTGCAGCCACACCGGAAGCGCGGTTTTCATTAGTTGTATACCATTCCACAGCACCGCAAGAAGGAATACACCCATCACAGAGCCGATGACGCTTCCCTGTCCGCCTTTGATATTTGTGCCGCCGACGATACATGCGGACAAAACGGCAAACTCCACGCCAAGCCCGATGCAACGCGGATCTGCGGTAGAGAGCCGGGCTACCTGCCAAACGCCCGATAACGCCGCCATCACGGAGCAAAGTATAAAGAATACCAGCCTCATCCTGAATACATTGATTCCTGAATAGTATGCGGCGTTGTAGTTGCCGCCGATCGCGATCGCGTACTTGCCCAATTTCGTTTTCCGTTCGAGAAATATGAATATAGCAACAATAATCAGTACAATCGGTACGGCTAACGGGAAAGGCCCGATATACAATTCTTTATTGTCCAGTACCGTGATCACCTGCATTTCGGGCTTACTGATCGGGTTCGGCCCTCCGCAGACTGTAAAGGCAAGCCCTCCGTATACCAGCCATCCGGCAATTGTGGCCATATATGCGGATATATTAAGTTTCTCAATGATGAGCGTGTTGATGACGCCGATCACGACACCCAATACTGCGATAATACCGATCGCAAGCCACGGATTTACGCCTTTTACGCACAGCGCGGCGTACGAAATCGCCGAAAGCGCCATCACACCGCCTACCGAAAGATCGATGCCGCCGCTGTTGATTACAAGCACCATCCCGCACGCGATGATGATGTTCGGCAGATACTGCCTGAATATCA
>CAYNFL010000249.1:0-2696 GCA_964396465.1 uncultured Christensenellaceae bacterium | reverse complement strand
CCATATAGGCCTGCCGCGCGGCTTTTTGCTCCGCGACCTTTTTCGATCGTCCTTGCCCGCGCGATATCTCCTTGCCGCCGATGAGCAGCTTGACATAAAACGTTCGGTCGTGCGGAGGCCCTTCTTCTTTATACACGATATAGCGGATATCGGTAACGCCCTTTTTGTGCCAGCGCTCCTGCAAACGCGTCTTATAATCGCGTGCACCGCCGCCCGAGAGCACTTCCTCGATCCGATCTTCCAGTATCCTTTTAATCAGCGCTTTGGCCTGCCCGATACCGCCGTCCAGATACACCGCGCCGACCATCGCCTCGACCACGTCGGCCAGTATCGAGGGTTTATCCGCTCCGCCCGAGCTGCGTTCCCCCTTGCCGAGTATGAGGTATTCGGGCAATCCTAAAGCCCTTGCCGCCTCGGCGAGCGAAACCTCGTTGACGAGCGCCGCGCGGCTTTTGGTAAGCTGCCCTTCGGGATATTCAGGCCTCTTCATAAACACCGCTTCGCTGACCACGAGCTCCAATACCGCGTCACCCAAAAATTCCAGCCGCTCGTAACTCTTTCCCGTATCCGCCGAAGCGTGCATAAATGCCTGCTCCAAAAGCGATTTGTCGCTAAAAACGTACGCAATACGGTTTTCCAGCCCGGAAAAATCGATGTGATACATTCCAATAAAAAGCAACGAGGCAGACGCGCTGCGCGGTGCCGCTGCCCTGCAATGCCAATAAGACATGCTGCGGCTAAATCGCGTTTGCTCTGCCCCGGTTCGCTTTAAAATCCTCCAACGTTCTTTTCGATATAGGTGACAACGTCTTTGACGGTAACCACTTTCGGCAATTCGTCATCAGGGATATCGAGGTCAAATTCCTGCTCCAGATCCATGATGAGCTCAACGATCGCAAGTGAATCCGCTTTTAAATCCTCCACGAGATCGGAATCCATCGTGATCATCTCTTCGTCGATCTCCAGTTGATCCGACAAAATCTTCCTCACCTTTTCAAATACCATCGTGCGCCTCCTGTTATCATTCGTTTTCATCATCCAAAGCAATTTTTAAAATTTCTTGTTTTATCACGCCCACGACATCGCCGCCGACAAAACCGGCCGCCTGCCGCAACGTACTTTTGATGGCCTTGGCGTCGGAGCTGCCATGCGCCTTCACCACGCCGCCGCGCACGCCAAGCAGCAGCGCGCCGCCGTATTCGGTATAGTCCATCTGCTTTTTGAAGCGTTTGAAAGCGGGCAGCGCAAGCGCCGCGCCGATCTTCGTGACCAGCGATGCGGAAAGCTCCGTCTTGAGCATCGAAAACAGCGCGCCTCCCAGCCCCTCCATGAACTTTAAAACGATGTTGCCCGTAAACCCGTCGCAAACGAGCACATCAAAATCTCCCGATACGAGGTCTCTCCCCTCGGCGTTGCCCTTAAAGTTGACCGGCATGGTTTCGATCAGCTTGTAGGCCGCTTTGGTGAGCTCGTTGCCCTTCTCCGCCTCCGCGCCGTTGTTGATCAAACCCACTCTGGGCGACTTGACGCCCTCCACCTTCTCCATGTATATGCTGCCCATCAGCGCAAACTGCGCGAGATACGACGGGCGGCATTCTGAATTTGCGCCGCAGTCGATGAGCAGCGCCTTGCTTCCGGTTTTTGTGGGCAGCAGCGGCGCCAGCGCGGGGCGCTTAACCCCCGGCAGCCTTTTCACGATCAGCGTCGCGCCCGCGATCGTCGCGCCCGTGCTTCCCGCCGTGATGAACACATCGCCCTCGCCGTCGCGCAGCAGCTCCAGCCCTTTGACGAGCGACGAATTCCTCTTTTTGCGGATCGCTTCGACGGGCGGCTCGGCCATATCTATAACTTCCGCCGCGTCCGCAATATTTATGCGTTTATCATCATAATCATTTTTATTGAGTTCGGTAAGTATGGCGTCCTTGCGTCCCACCAGCGTGACCTGTAAACTGGGCATCTCGCGAAGCGCCAGCACGCAGCCTTCGACAACCGCCTGCGGCGCGTGGTCGCCCCCCATGGCATCCACAATAGCCCTCACATACTCACCACCTTTTCATGTACCAAAGGTAGTATATAAAAAATACATTCTCAATGCAACAACTTTTTCATACGCTAAACGCGGGCTGTGCGATCAAATCCGCGGTATGATACGCACGCGATTCGCGCCAAATTGCATCCTTACACGGTTTATTATCTGCTCATTCAGGCATTGATTATACAAATCTCCCAAAGCGGAGAGCCGAAATCGGGAACATCGTGCCAGTTTTCCGCGCAAGTGCCCTGGGGTATGCGTTCGCAATGACGGAACCCCCTTCCGCCAGCCGGAGAAGCGGCTGCGATAAATCCCCCCGCAGCGCTGCTCCTCAGGGGACACAGGCGGCTGAGACAGTTGACGCGTATAGGCCGTAGGGGCGGCGCACCTGAGCCGCCTTTTATAAAGCCCACTGCGCGTACGGGTCGCCGGGATCGGCAACCCCTGCATTCGTATGGCAACGATTCGCGATGCACACGGGATCCCCGAAGGGCATTTACCCGCGCCCCGACCTGCTTTGGTATGAAAACAGCGCCCGGCCGAAGGCCGAACGCTGTGAACGTACGTTTATTGATATGTTTTACTCAGACCTACTTAACTGTCACCGTGCACATGGCGATGATGCCATTGCTGGTCGTCGCGGTGATGATCGCGATACCCGGCG
>CAYNFL010000248.1:0-2701 GCA_964396465.1 uncultured Christensenellaceae bacterium | reverse complement strand
AAATTGACGTCCATGATCGCACCGAAGCGTTCCTCGGATATTTCGATGAGGGAATCCATCATATACACGCCCGCGATATGAACCACGGCATCGAGCCTGTCCGTCATGCAGCAAACCATATCACGCGCCGCTTCGATGCTTGCGCCGTCGCGCAAGTCGAGCGTGATTGGTATCACGCCCGGATACGGCTGTTGATCGCGTATATCGCCGCTGAATACGCGGCAGCCCGCGTCGGCAAGGCGCTGCGCCGCAGCGCGGCCAAGGCCGCCCGCGCCGCCCGTCAACAGTATCTGTTTCAAATCCGCCACCCCCACAAAAATTCTTTTAGGCGTTATACTATACAATTATTAAACGGTCTGAATCGGTTCCACACATAAGTATAACAGTTGGCATTGCATATATCAAAACTGTTTAATGTTTCTAACGTCCCCCCTTTGTATTTTTAAATCACTGGTGCTATAATGTTTGATTGGAAACCTGACTAAACAGCCACATCATTTTTCGCTGCTGTTGTTTCACGGTTAGAAGGAGTCAGTATGGCAAACAACTTCACATTCAAGGGTGGCGTCCACCCTCTCAAGCGTATCCATCACGGAAAACCGCTTACTCAAGCGCGCGCAATTGAAAAATGCAGCGTACCCGAAGAAATCGTGCTGCCGCTTTCACAGCATATCGGCGCGCCTTCGGTTCCCGTTGTCGCGGTGGGTGACCGCGTGGATATGGGTCAAAAAATCGCTGAGGCCTCGGGCAACGTAAGCGTGCCTTTGTACGCCAGCGTATCGGGCGTCGTCAAAGCGATCGAGTCGCGCCCCGACATCGCGGGCAAATCGTCCGTATCAATCGTCATCACCAACGATTTTGAGGACAGGCTTTTCCCCGGTATCCGCGGCGGCGGCAGCGTAGAAAGCTTATCGCCCAAAGAGCTGCTTGGCATCATCAAGGAAGCGGGCATCGTGGGCATGGGCGGCGCGGCGTTCCCGACGCACGTCAAGCTGTCTCCCCCGCCCGATAAGAAAATTGACAAGATCATCATTAACGGCGCGGAATGCGAGCCATACCTCACCGCCGACCACCGCGTGATGCTCGAGCATCCGGAGGGCGTGGTACTCGGCCTCAAAGCCGTAATGAAGATATTGGACGTGAAAAAAGCGTATATCGCGATCGAAGAAAATAAGCCCGACGCATCCGAAGCGATTCGCGAAGCGGCTCGTACAGAAAATATCGATGTCGTAACGCTCAAAGTAAAATACCCGCAAGGTGCCGAAAAGCAACTCATCTATGCGGTGACGGGAAGACAGGTGCCCTCGGGCGGCCTGCCCATGGACATAGGCGCGGTCGTCGTCAACGCGGGCACGGCCTATCAAATCAGCCTCGCGGTTGAAAAAGGGCTGCCGCTCATCGAGCGCGTCGTGACGGTGACGGGCAGCGTGGCGCGGCCTTCCAACTTTCTCGTGCGCCTCGGCACGCCGGTATCGCACGTATTCGCCGAAGCGGGCGGCTTTTCTACCGAAATCGGCAAGGTGATATCGGGCGGCCCGATGATGGGCATTACGCTCTGCGACTTGAGCGCGCCCGTCGTCAAAGGGACTTCGGGGCTGCTCGCGCTCGATATCCGCGCGGCGCGCCCGGAGCAGGAATCGCCCTGCATCCGCTGCGGCAAATGTGTCGCCGGGTGCCCCATGGGCCTTCAGCCTTATCTCATCAGCGCGTATTCCGACTTAAACCGCTTTGATGACGCGGAAAAATACGGCGCGCTCGATTGTATGGAGTGCGGCTGCTGCGCATACAACTGCCCCGCAAACCGGCGTATCGTGCAAAGCGTCCGGCTCGCAAAAGCGGAAATATTAAACGCTCGCCGGAAAAGCTCCTGATGAATTGCTGATTTGATCTGTTTTTTTGGAGGTTTGTATGGATAAGTACACCATGTCCTCATCGCCGCACGTCCGGTCTGCCGAGACGACGGGGCGCATTATGCGGGATGTGCTGACCGCGCTGCTGCCCGCGACGATCTGCGGCGTATATTTCTTTGGATGGAACGCGCTGCTCGTCGTGCTGGTCGGCGTCATTGCCGCGGTGGGAACCGAGGCAGGGCTTCAGGCGCTTATGAAGCGCAAGGTGACGGTTGCCGACGGCAGCGCGGCCGTAACAGGACTGCTGATCGCGCTCAACCTGCCCCCGTCCGTTCCGTTGTGGCTGCCTTTGATCGGCTCGTTTTTTGCGATCGCGATCGTCAAGCAGTGCTTTGGCGGCCTCGGATATAACTTTTTAAACCCCGCGCTCGCGGCAAGGGCGTTCCTCGTGGTATCGTGGCCTACGATCATGACGACATGGACGATGCCCGTGGACGCGGTATCCACCGCGACGCCGCTGACCGCACTTAAAATGGGCGAAGCAACGCTCAGCCCCTACCTCGATATGGCTGTCGGCAACGTGGGCGGTTGCATCGGCGAGACGAGCGCCATCGCGCTGCTGCTGGGCGGCATATACCTGCTCATCCGGCGCGTGATCGACTGGCGCATCCCCGGCGTTTACATCGCGACAGTGGCGGCTTTTACGTGGATCGCAGGCCCGAATGGATTGTTCACGGGCGACGCGCTCTACCACGTGCTCGCGGGCGGCCTCATGCTGGGTGCGATCTACATGGCGACCGACTACGTGACGTCGCCGATCTCCAAAACCGGCAAGATCGTGTTCGCGCTGG
>CAYNFL010000247.1:0-2755 GCA_964396465.1 uncultured Christensenellaceae bacterium | reverse complement strand
TGCTTTTTGCCACGCCCAGCACGTACCGCTTGTCCCGGTATTCCTTGACGGATATGCTCGTTACGCCGAGCAGTACGATAGCGCCCACGATGAAGAACCAATACCGCATCGCCAGCGACGCCGCTTCGTACACGTCGTTCATGTCATCACCTCAACCGTCATTGTACCATATTTCACGCATTATGAATCGTACAAGTTTGTAAAAGAGGTGAAATTGCATGGTAATAATTTGTCTGTTATTATTTAAATTTATATTATTATAAAGCGCGGATGACGCCGCAGCCGATGCGCGCCCCTGAATCCCCGGCAGGCTGGGAGGTATAGTCGTCCCGGCCGCCGTGGATGACCACGCTGCGCCCGATGATGTCACGAACCGCAAAGCGCGTGGTGACAAACGCGAGCCAGGCTTCCATTTGATCCGTCGCGAGCAGCATGGGAAAGTCGCCCGCATGCAGCGGGTGCGCCGTTTCAGAAGGGTTATAATGCCCCTTCGCGGATGAAAAATCCGGCGGCGCGCAATTGCCCGCTTCGTGTACGTGAAACCCGTAAAAGCCCGTTTCGCTGTGCGGCAGCCCCGCAACGTGCGCGTCCACGCGCACGCCTGCCGGCGTATCAAAGAAGCGCACGGCGCCCGACAACTGAGGCGCCGCCGCGTCTCCGCGAATGATTGCGATTGCTCCGATGATGGCATGTTCCATACCATGCTCTCCTTATGGTTTTTTTACAGCTTATGCGCTTTCGTCCGCATGCGTGTAAACTTTATAACCTTAAAGAAATTAGCGCGCGTTTGACAAAGAAGCGCCGCTGCTATATCATATTCATATGAGACAGGAGTGAACAGATGTTTAACGCGGGTGATAAAATTTCATATCCAATGCACGGTGCAGGGGTTATAGAGGCGGTTGAAGAGAGACAGCTCTTCAACGAAAAAAAAAGGTATTATATATTAAAGTTTGCCGAAGGGGATATCAAGGTACATGTTCCGGTGGAAACCGCGCAAAAAGCGGGCCTGCGGCTGATCATTTCACGTGAGGAATGCAGCCGCGTCATCGAATCGTTCAGCATGGATGAAGAAGCGGAGGAATCGACAAATTGGAATCGGCGCAACCGTGAAAACCTTGAAAAAATGAAATCCGGCAACTTATTTTTAATCGCGGCTGTAATCAAAAGCCTGCGGAAGCGCGAGGAAAAGAAGGTGCTTTCCTCCAGCGAAAAAAAGATGCTGGGGACCTCCATGCAGATACTCGTTTCCGAACTCGCGCTCGCCAGCGACCGCTGCGATGAAGACGTCCGCAAGACAATTGCCCAAATGCTGTAATTCTACGGCATTTTCTTTTTTCCATCCTTGTGTTATAATATCGCGAATAAAGCATCAATCGTATGAGAGGTGGATATGGCGAAAAATATAGCCAGGTTTTTTATCACGCTGATGGGATTGTTTGCGGGGCCCGGTATCGTGCTTTTGGTATTCGAGCTGATGCGGGAAGTCGGCGTTACGTCCGGACAGCCGCTAATGCAATGGCCGTGGCTCGGACCCTTGATATATATCCTCTCCGGTATCGTATCCGGCATTATATTTCTTTTTCTTTCCAAACCCATCGTCGAGTTTATATTCAAATCAGCGGGCAGGGTGGATAAAAGGATATCGCGGCTGCCTTCGGGCGTGATTATGCCCGCGGTGATCGGGCTGATACTCGGCCTTATCGTTGCCTATCTGCTTTCCTATCTCGTGAGCAGCATACCGATTGAATGGATTGCGGGCATTGTGAACGTAGTCGTTTATATCATCTGCGTATACCTTGGGATATCAATATTTGTGCGGCACAAGCCGGAACTGCCGGAGGTGTTCAAACGGCATCGCGACGATAAAGGCAAGGATGATACCACGGCAAGGCCGAAACTGCTCGACACGAGCGTGATTATCGACGGGCGCATATTCGATATCTGCAACAGCGGCGTGATTGAAGGCGCACTGATCATTCCGGAATTCGTGCTCGACGAGCTGCGGCATATCGCCGACAGCTCGGATGATTTAAAGCGCAACCGCGGCAGGCGGGGCCTCGACGTGCTGAATCGGATACAAAGTGAACTCAATTTGCCCGTAAAAGTGGTGCATGCCGAGATGGACGGCGTAGCGGATGTGGACTCCAAGCTGCTTATGCTGGCCAAGGATATGGACGGCGTCGTCGTGACCAACGATTATAATTTAAATAAGGTTGCGGCCGTCAAAAACGTACGTGTGCTCAACATCAACGAGCTCGCCAACGCGGTCAAGCCCGTCGTGCTGCCGGGTGAAGAGATGAGGGTGACGGTTGTCAAGGAGGGCAAAGAGCCCGGACAAGGCGTCGCATATCTTGATGACGGTACGATGGTCGTTGTGGAAGACGGACAGAAAGAAACAGGACGTCAGACCGCCGTTGTCGTAACCAGCGTACTCCAGACATCGGCCGGGCGTATGATATTTGCCAAATTAAAATAGATGATCGGAAAGTTGAAAATTATAACACGAAACTACCCGTGTTCGCGGGTTTTCAGCGTCCTGATCACATCTGAAAAGAGGCGTAGCCCTCGTCCTCGGGCAGGCTTTCGAACTTTTCCAGTATTGCCGATTGTATGAGCGACCTTGCTGCTGCGTTGATGGGGTGCGCGATATCCTTGTACTCCCCATTGGGCGTTCTTCTGGACGGCATCGCAATAAAGTAACCGTTTTGCCCTTCAATGATTTTCATGTCGTGTATTGCAAACATATCATCGA
>CAYNFL010000246.1:0-2770 GCA_964396465.1 uncultured Christensenellaceae bacterium | reverse complement strand
TGGCGGAATCCCTTACTGCTGAATCCACAGAGATCATCCCATATCTGCCCTACTTGCTTCAAGATTTCTGGAGCCTTGGCAGCGATCCGGACGAAATGGCAAATCTACTGCGGGCTTACACCAATTTCGGAGCGGATTCAAAGCTGCTTGACTTGGCTTGCGGTAAAGGAGCAGTATCCATTCATCTGGCTAAAGAATTTGGTTGCACCGTCAAGGGCATCGACCTGATTCCTGAATTTATTGAGGAAGCGAAAGAAAAGGCAGCAGAATATAGCGTGGCGGACTGTTGCATGTTCGTTGCCGGCGATGTCAACGAGGCAGTCGCTGCCGAACGAGGCTTTGACTTAACGGTTTGGGGCGGTGCCGGCGACTTGTTGGGAAGCTATCCCAAAACATTTGAGGGGATCGCAATCACCGTTAAGCCGGGCGGGTATATATTGCTCGATGATGGCTATATCCCGGATAAACAGCAGCGCCTTCGTTTTCATCACGACTGCCTGACCAAAGCCGGTGGGAACAGATATTTAAAGAAAACAGTTTCACCATTGTCGTATGCAACGAGGCAAAGCAGGAGGTTGATCCGGCCGCGTATGCAGAAGACCTCGGCAATATACGCAAGCGGGCGGAAGAGCTAATCCGACGGCACCCGGACAAGCGGGAGTTATTCAATGGCTATGTGAATAGCCAACAAGCAGAGTGCGAGGATTTGCAAGATGGCTTTGTATGCGCATTGTGGTTATTAAAAAAGAATCATGAGATATAGTCAGTGCCGCAGCGGCAGAACAACAGCGGGCGGCGGCGCGAGCCGTTAAGGAATATAGCGCAAAAACGGAGGATAAGGCATCAAACCCTTATCCTCCGTTTTTATATGTCGGAGAATCCGCATAAATAAAGGCTTTTCCAAGAGCTAATCTATGATGAAAACAACCAGCATGACAATCAACGGCCGAACCTTTCTTTTCGCCGTTATGCTCCCACCGTGTCCTGTGGATGCTGCCTTTTGCGCTCCGGAAGCAGCGCCTGTGCTTCCGGGTTGGAAGCCGCCCATTCGCGCCACTTTCTTCCACAGGAGTATTGCATGATAATCGTTGCGATAACGAACAGCACAATATAGCCGAAAAGCGTACCGACCAGAACCGACATTTTCATGTCCGCTTCGCGCTTCAAAACCGAGCATAAGATTTCGTCATGCGCATCAAAGTAAATAATGATTTCGTCGTCTTCCGATACCTCTGCGGGATTGATACCGAGTTTCTCAAGGGATATATACTGAAACGTATCCTGCACATACCGTACTGTATTGTCTTCCATCACCGTACCATACCGTTTTGCAGATGCGCCCGATGGCTGCAGAGACCATGTGAGAATGATGGGGAACGAGACGAGCATAATGATGATTAACATAGCCGTAACCCAGAAAACAGAAAGAAAGCTTTTTGCCGCAGCAGCTTCCTTTGGCGTTTTGTCTCTCTTTCTCGCGAGAGCAAAGCCGAGCTTCATAAGCTTCATTCCGCGCAGGGCGAAAATTAATTGTGAGATTAATGCGAAAATATGCATAAGCTGCCTTCCTGCAGGTGCGTAATTCTTGATTTAGATCAATTCGACATGATAAAAGCAATTCCTGCCTGTTTGCCGTTGCATATGATATAATAAAACAAAAGAGCGGTATGCAGTATGCATATGCCCCAAGAAATATATGAAAAGGATAATGACGATGGCGGAAAGAACGTATGTGATGCTCAAACCCGATTGCGTGAAACGGGGGCTCATCGGTGAGGTGATCGCGCGCATTGAAAGGAAGGGGTACAGGATAACGGATGCGAGGATGACGCGCCTTGACGAAGCGCTGCTGCGCGCGCATTACGCGCATCTGAAGGACGAGCCGTTTTTCCCGAGGATCGTGGAATTCATGACCTCCGGCCCGGTGCTCAGCATGATCGTCGAAGGGGAAAACGCCGTACGCGGTATGCGTATCCTCATGGGCGCGACCCACGTGGAGGAAGCCGTGGCGGGCACGATACGCGGGGATTATATGAACACCATCGGGGAAAACCTCATCCACGGCTCCGATTCGGCAGAAAGCGCCGAGGCCGAAATCGCCCGGTTTTTCGGCTGAGGACAGCGCGATGGCAAAACCGGAGAAGAAAACCAACGCGATGCGGCTGCTGGACGCGGCGGGCATCGCGTATGAAACGCGGTACTACGAACTCAGCGACGATAAGTTTTCGGGCGAAGCGGTGAGCGCGCTCACGGGCGTCGCGCCGGAACGCTGCTTTAAAACGCTGTGCGTAAAAGGCGTAAAACACGGCGTACTCGTATTTGTGATCCCTGTTTCAAGCGAGCTCGACCTGAAAGCCGCGGCTGCGGCGGCGGGCGAAAAAGCGGTGGAGATGGTGCACACGAAGGAGCTGTTCGCGCTTACCGGATACGTGCGCGGAGGCGTATCGGCCGTGGGCATGAAGAAGGCATATCCCACATGGTTTGACGAAACGGCAGTGCTTTTCGATGCGATATCGGTCAGCGGCGGCGTCAAAGGCTGTTCTCTGCTTGTTGACCCGCAAAAGCTTGCGGTATTTACAGACGCGGGTTTTGCGCCGCTCACGAAGGAATAAAAACATCAGGAATAAAAATATCTGTATTATGGCAAAACTGAGTGTTGCCGCGTTTCAATGCGCTCAAAGCGGGTAAAAAAATTGTGAACATTAGTACGATGTCCCTTGCTTTTCGCATTGCAATGGCATTATATATATGTTAATATGTTAGGCGGCAT
>CAYNFL010000245.1:0-2792 GCA_964396465.1 uncultured Christensenellaceae bacterium | reverse complement strand
ACCGCTGCGCCTCAATGCGAACGCTTCTAAAATGCTTTTTTAACGGTATAGCTTTTTTCGGGAAATAATATAGATGATATAACGGCGGAGGTGCGGTATGAAACATGCCCAGCGTTATATGATCTTATTTTTTGTTGCCGCGATGCTGGCTGCGGTATTGCTGTTGCCTACGGTAACGGACGGCCTGCTTGCGATGCAGACGCCCAAGGGAACCGTTGTAATCGACGCGGGGCACGGCGGCTTTGACGGCGGCGCAAAGGGGATATCAGGCGTCAACGAGGATGGGCTCAACCTTTTGATTTCCAAAAAACTGCAGACGCTGTTCGATAAAAACGGTTACGAGGTAATCATGACGCGCGAGGACGAAAACGCGGTGGGGGATACCAAGGACAAGGATATGGCGCGGCGGCGCGAGATCATCGCAGAATCGGGCGCGGATATCGTGATTTCGATTCATATGAACAAGTTTCCGTCGGCCTCCGTATCCGGACCGCAGGTGTTTTACTACGAAAAATCCGCGGAAGGCGAGACACTGGCCAAACTTATACAGCAGGAATTGATCAAGGCGCTGGACCCGCCAAAAGTACGCGTTGAACATCCCGAAGACTATTATATACTTTGCTCGGGCGACTGCCCGGCGGTGATCGTTGAATGCGGCTTTTTATCGAACGAGCGCGAGGAAGCGCTGCTGCTTACAGACGACTATCAGAACGAATGCGCCAAAGCGATCTATCGCGGCGCAGACGCCTATATGGAGCAGCGCACAAAAAGCAAAGACACGGGTGATTTTCACGATCCGTTATGAAACAGTTGCAATTTAATAAAAACGGTGTATAATAATTATCAAGGTCAAAGAAAGTCAAAGGGGATAAAGGGATGTCGGTTTTAAGCGATACGATTGAGAAGTTCATCAAAAGCCTGATGAGCGAATATGAAGGGCGAATCGAGTTGCAGCGCAACGAGCTTGCGCAGCATTTTAACTGCGCGCCGTCGCAAATCAACTACGTTCTGGCCACAAGGTTCACGCCCGATAAGGGCTATATCATCGAGAGCCGCCGGGGCGGCGGGGGGTATATCCGCGTTGTGCGGCTGCGTGTCGATCAGGGCGACCACCTCGTAAAGCTGGTGACGAAGCGCATCGGCGATGAGATTTCCGAGCGCGACGCGCTCGACGTGATCTGCCGGCTTGTTGACAGCAGCGCGGTCACCAGCCGCGAAGGCGCGCTGATGAGCGCCGCCGTTTCGGACAAGGCCTTGAGCATACCCGCTTCGGTCAAGGATACGATACGCGCCGGAATATTGCGGCAATTGATATTAACGCTGCTGTCAAAGGGGGTGGAATAATGCTTTGCGATGATTGTTTTAAAAATCCCGCGAGTGTGCATATGACCACGTTTGTGAACGGGCAGGTGAAGACGGTGCACCTGTGCGCGCAATGCGCGGCGAAACGTAAAACGCCCGTCGTAATTTCCGGCTTCTCGTTTAACGACCTGTTAAGCGCGTTTTACGAAACGGAAGAGGCGCAGGACGTAAGGTGCGAGGTGTGCGGTACAACGATCGGCAGCTTTCAGAAGACGGGGCGGCTCGGGTGCGCGAACTGCTACAAGGCATTCGAATCCAGCCTGCTGCCCGTGCTGAAAAGCGTGCACATGAGCACGCTGCACACGGGCAAGCGCCCGGGAGATCAAGTGAATATCGACCTTAAGCGCGAGACGAACGGCCTTGAGAAGATCGAGCAGCTTAAAAAAGCGCTGCGTATGGCGGTGTCCACCGAGAACTTTGAGGAAGCGGCGAAGCTGCGCGACGAGATCGCGCGCATCGAGAAGGAGGGGGTGTAACTATGCCCAAATGGCTGAAAACGGACGCACCCGAAAGCGACGTCGTGGTTTCAACGCGTGTACGGCTTGCGCGCAACCTGATGGATGTGCCCTTCCCGTCCAGAATTAAAAAGGAATCGGAAGTGGAGCGCGTGCATGAAAGCGCGCGGGCAGCACTGCTGGTTCCCGAATACCAATATTACAGGTTGGAGGATATGCCGGAGCTGCCCAAACGCGCACTGATCGAGCGACACATCATCAGCCCCGAACTATTGAAGAATCGCTTTGGCGGGCTGATCAAAAACGGGGATGAATCGCTCAGTGTGATGATACTGGAGGAGGACCATTACCGGCTGCAGTCGCTTTGCTCCGGTCTTGCGCTCGAAAATGCATACGAACAGGCCGACCGGTTGGACAACCTTTTAGCCTCGGGTGTGGATTACGCGTTTGACGAAAAGCTGGGATTTTTGACGAGCTGCCCGACCAACGTCGGCACGGGACTTCGGGTATCGCTGATGCTGCACCTGCCCGCGCTGACCGCCGCGAAGGGCATACAGCGCATGGCGGGCATGATCGGGAAGCTTGGCATGACGGTGCGCGGCGCCTTCGGAGAAGGCAGCGCCGCCTTGGGCGCTTTCTACCAGATATCGAATCAGGTGACCTTGGGCGTATCGGAGAAGGAAATACTATCGCGCCTCATGGCGACCGCGCGCAAGGTGATCGATTTTGAACGCGGCACGAGGAAAGAGATGTTCAGCAGCTTGGGGGTAGCGCTGGAGGACAAGGTATGGCGCAGCATCGGCGTGCTTAAATACGCACGGCGTATGGGCGACGCCGAGGCGCAAAAGTTGATTTCCGACGCGGCTTTCGGCGTGTCATTGGGCATCGTGCCGGGGCTTACCAGCAGCGCGCTTTATGAAGTGATGATGAATACGCGCCCCGCGGTGATCGCGGAGCAGTACGGCTGCCCGCAGC
>CAYNFL010000244.1:0-2826 GCA_964396465.1 uncultured Christensenellaceae bacterium | reverse complement strand
AGCTGACCGATATCAGCGTAGTCGCCAGCTTTCAAAAACTGAACAAGCTGAATATAGAGTATTCCGGTGTCAGCGACATAAGCCCTGTGGCGGGTCTTACGGGCATTGTTGAAATGAGCCTGCGCGGCTCTCAGGTCAGCGACGTATCGCCGCTCAAAGGCCTTGTGAATCTTAAAACCTTGTATTTGGAGGGCTGCCCGATCACCGACTATTCGCCGCTCGTTGACATCTATCCAAACTTGGCAGACAAGGATTTTGAGCTGAATTAAGTGATTGTAGAACCAAATGGCGGTAAGCGTATGAGGAATATATTGTGCTTTACGTTGGTACAGATTATGGTGATGGTGCTCGCGGCTTGTACCGCGAGCACCGTTATGGAATCGGCGCCGCCTTCGCCTGCCGAAATACCCGCTGTCGTGTTTGCTGATCCGGTGCTGGAAGCGAAGGTGCGCGCGGCGATGGGCAAGCCGGAGGGTGATATCACCGCGGCGGAGGCCGAGGCGGTGACGGAGCTGAATTTAGGCATTGAATGGCAGCAGGATATCTCAGAAGGGACACAGATCAAAGAGCTTAGCGGATTGGATTATTTCAAGAACCTTGAAAGCCTCAATCTGTCCGGTCACGCCGTTACGGACATATCGCCGCTCGCGGGGCTTACAAAGCTCACCTCGCTGTCGCTCGGCGGCAACCCGGTAGCCGATATATCGCCGCTGTCCGGCATGACGAGCCTTCGGCGGCTGACGCTGTCCGGCTGCGCCGCGCAGGATTACAGCCCGCTGTCGGGTATCGTTGATCTGGAGATTTTGACGCTCGACGATTCGGCAATCACCGATATCAGCGCGCTTTCCGGGATAAGCGGGATGACAACCTTAAGCCTCGCGCATACGCAGGTCAGCGATATTTCACCGCTGGCTGCGCTGACAAACCTGAAGCAGCTGTATCTGGAGGATTGCCCGGTCGCCGACTATTTGCCGCTGGCCGATATCTACCCGAACCTTGAAGAGAAGGATTTTACTGCGGCGTTTACGCTTGCCGAGCTTGGATTTTCGAAAGAAATTGGCAGCGCTCAGGCAAAATACGATGTTGATGACGTAGACGTCGAAGTCAGCCATTCCGAGTGGGGTATACAGCCAATAGATTCGAAGACAGAGGAGAATTCCGTCCACATGTTTGTACAGATGGATAACGGCTATACGCTGGTCGCCGGTTACTATCCCGATAAGGATACCTATGTATTTGGGATGTGCACGATCAGTAAGGTGCTGATGAACTACACCTACGATCCGGCAAACAGTAACTTTGTGTTCAACATCGGTACCCAGGAGAGCGCGGAGCAGGACATTGAAGCGGCACTTGGCGATTTGGATGCTGACGATATACTGCTCGCGCCCATCTCCGTTTTCAATGATACGATCATAGAAACTTTCAGCATAACCGCCGATGCGCTTTACGCGCTGCCGTTTGAAAACCCGACGCTGCTGAATCTGGGCTGCGTTGCGGACGAAGCCAACGCGTTTTACGAATATGTAGAGAAAGATGAAACTGAGGAAGTCGAAACCTATTACAGCGTTTGCGTACACCGCCCGGAATGGGGAGAGCAGGACTTCGACGTCCGGTTTTTCACATCGGTCAACGGATACGGCTTGGTCATCACGTACGATACGAACGCGCAGCGCTTCCATGTGTCAGCGGACAATCCCGAAAACGGCACTTATGCTGTGTTTGATTTTAATAGGAAAGACAATTCCAAGACTGACGGCGAGGTCTCGGAAGGCACGACCGTAGAAGCGTATTTTAAGAGTGTCTATGACGATCCGGCAATTACGGATATCTATCTTTATTCCGTAACGCTCATGGAGCAGTACATCACCGATACGTTTGGCATGAGCATCGACGAGCTGTACGCGCTGCCTGTCGGTGAATAAACAGGAGGAAGACATATGAGTTTGATCAAAAAAGTATTGTGCCTGACGCTGGCAATACTGCTGGCGCTGGGACTGGCCGCCTGCGGCGCTCCCGTTTCAACGGAGATAGCATCGTCGTCGGCATCAGCCGATCCATCCGCCGTCGTCGTGTTTGCCGATCCAGTGCTGGAAGCGAAGGTGCGCGCTGCGATGGGCAGGCCTGAAGGCGATATCACTGCGGCGGAGGCGGGGGCGGTGACGGAGATGAATTTCGGTAGCGTATGGCCGCAGTACGTCTCCGGGGAGGAGCAGATCACGGATATTGGCGGGTTGGAATATTTCAAGAACCTTGAAAGCCTTGATCTGTCCTCTCACGCCGTCACGGACATATCGCCGCTCGCGGGGCTTGCCAAGCTTACCTCGCTGTCGCTCGGCGGCAACCCGGTGGCCGATATTTCGCCGCTGTCCGGCATGACGAGCCTTCGGCGGCTGTCGCTGTCCGGCTGTCAGGCGACGGACTACAGCCCGCTTTCGGGCCTTGCCAGCTTGGAATTATTGGCGCTCGACGATTCCGCGATCACGGATGTAAGCGCGCTTTCCGGGCTGGCCGGGATTACGTATTTAAGCCTCGCGCGCACGCAGGTCAGCGACGTTTCGCCGCTGGCTGCACTAACAAGCTTGAAGCAGCTCTACCTTGCGGAATGCCCGGTCGCCGACTATTTGCTGCTGGCGGACATCTACCCGAACCTTAAAGAAAAGGACTTCACGGTACCATCCTCGCTTTCAGAGCTTAGGTTTACGCGGTCCGATTATGATGCGGTAGCGGGGTACGCGGCCGAAGGGTTGAGTATCACCATCAACCACGATGAGTGGGGCGCGCCAGGAATGGAGGATCAAAACAACGCGGTAAAAATGAATCTGC
>CAYNFL010000243.1:0-2853 GCA_964396465.1 uncultured Christensenellaceae bacterium | reverse complement strand
TCGTTCGCGGTGCGCTGGACAGCGCGGGTGTAGCGGACAGAAAGCAGGCGCGCAGTAAATACGGCGCGAAACGTCCCAAAAAGAAATGAGGAGGAGAAACCATGCCAAGACGCGGAGGCGCTCCAAAGCATGATGTTCTGCCTGACCCGATCTATAATTCCATTGTCGTTACCAAGCTGATCAACCAGATCATGCTGGACGGTAAAAAAGGGACGGCGCAGACAATCTGCTATGACGCTTTTAACATTATAAAGGAAAAATTGGGGCTCGAACCCCTTGAAGTTTTCGAGAAGGCGATGGATAACATCATGCCTGTGCTCGAAGTCAAGGCAAGGAGAGTCGGCGGCGCGACCTACCAGGTGCCGATCGAGGTACGGCCGGAGAGACGGCAGACGCTCGCGATCCGCTGGCTGGTCGTAAATACGAAAAAGAGAAACGAAAGAACGGCTAAGCAGCGGCTTGCCGCCGAGATTATGGACGCCTATAACGGCACGGGCGGCAGCGTAAAGAAGCGTGAGGATATGCACAAGATGGCGGAAGCCAACAAGGCGTTCGCGCATTATCGCTGGTAAGCCGGGGAGGATACTTTGTCCAGAAAATTCCCGCTGGAGAAAACAAGAAATATTGGCATCATGGCGCATATCGACGCGGGCAAGACGACCACTACCGAACGTGTACTGTTCTATACGGGCAGGACGTATAAGCTGGGCGAGGTGCACGAAGGCGCTGCCGTAATGGATTGGATGGAGCAGGAACAGGAGCGCGGCATTACGATCACCTCTGCTGCCACCACCACGGTTTGGCGCGACAGTTGCATTAATATTATTGACACACCCGGCCACGTTGACTTTACGGTTGAAGTCGAGCGGTCGCTGCGTGTGCTTGACGGCGCGGTTGCGGTTTTCTGCGCAAAGGGCGGCGTGGAGCCGCAGTCCGAAACGGTGTGGCGGCAGGCAGCTAAATACCGCGTGCCGTGCATCGCGTATGTGAACAAGATGGACATCATGGGCGCGGATTTTTTTAACGTCATCGACATGATGAAGGACAGGTTGAAGACCAACCCGGTTCCCATCCAGCTGCCCATCGGCGCGGAGGAGAAGTTTTCCGGTATGGTCGATCTGATCGACATGAACGCGGTCATCTATGACGACGAGCTGGGTAAAGAGCTTGAACGCGTCGACATCCCCGATGAGATGAAAGAGCTTGCGGTACAGTACCGCGAGAAGCTCATTGAATCCGTCGCGGAGTATGACGACCGCCTGCTCGAAAAGTTCTTTGAGGGCGGGAAGATTGGCCGGGATGAACTAATTGAAGCGATACGCAAAGCGACCATCGCGCTTAAGATCGTGCCGGTTTGTTGCGGTTCTTCGTACCGCAACAAGGGCGTACAGCCGCTGCTCGACGCGATTGTGGATTTTATGCCGTCGCCGCTCGATATCCCGCCGGTGACGGGGATAAATCCGAAAGGAAGCGAAGAAAGCCGCAATGCGGACGACACAGCGCCGTTTTCCGCGCTGGCCTTTAAAATCATGCAGGATCCGTTTGTGGGCAAGCTCGCGTTTATCCGCGTATACTCCGGCACATTGAAGGCCGGCAGCACCGCTTTCAACTCCACGAAGGATAAGCGGGAGCGTATCGGAAGATTGCTGCAGATGCACGCAAATGCGCGGGAAGAGATTGAGGAGGTGCACGCGGGCGACATCGCCGCGGTGGTCGGCTTTAAACAGATCACGACGGGCGATACGCTATGCGACGATAAGCACCCGATTGTGCTCGAAACGATGGAATTCCCCAAACCCGTGATTGAGGTGGCGATAGAGCCCAAGACCAAGGCGGGGCAGGAGAAGATGGCCATCGCGTTGCAGCGCCTTTCGGAAGAGGATCCCACGTTCCGTACCTATACGGACACGGAGACCGGGCAGACGATCATCGCCGGTATGGGCGAACTGCATCTCGAGATCATCGTAGACCGCATGATGCGTGAATACAAGGTGGAGGCCAAAGTGGGCAAACCGCAGGTTTCCTACCGCGAGGCCATTTCAAAACCCGTAAAAGCCGTCGGTATGTACAAAAAGCAGACGGGCGGGCGTGGTCAGTACGGCCACGTGGTGCTTGAACTGGAACCGCTGGAACCGGGAGCGGGGTACGAGTTCGTCGATAAAATCGTGGGCGGCGTGGTTCCCAAAGAGTATATCGCCCCGGTGGACGAGGGAATTCGCGAGGCCGCCAAAAACGGTGTTCTTGCGGGCTACGAGGTGGTCGATTTCAGGGCGACGATCGTAGACGGCAGCTACCATGAGGTGGACAGCTCTGAGATCGCGTTTAAGATCGCGGGCTCGATGGCATTTAAAGAGGGCATGAGAAAAGCTTCGCCTGTGCTTTTAGAGCCGATGATGTCGGTGGAGGTCGTAATGCCGGAGGAATACCTCGGCGATGTGATGGGGAACTTAAGCGCGCGCAGAGGGCATATCGAAGGTACCGAGATCAGAGGCGGGGCGCAGGTAATCCACGCGGTCGCGCCGCTTTCAGAAATGTTTGGCTATGCGACGGATCTTCGAAGCCGTACACAGGGAAGAGGCATTTTTACAATGCAGTTCTCGCATTACAGTGAGGTACCCAAAAGCATTGCGGAGAAAATCATCGTATGCTGAAAAAGTCCTGTTAACAGGCTGACGTCACAAAACGTGTGTTTGACAGGCTGTAATAAAATGATTAAAATGATGAACAAGAAGGATTAGGAGGAGAGAACCATGGCAAAAGCGAAGTTCGAAAGAAACAAACCCCACGTAAACATTGGTACGATCGGTCATGTGGACCACGGCAAGACAACGCTTACGGCTGCGATAACGATGA
>CAYNFL010000242.1:0-2874 GCA_964396465.1 uncultured Christensenellaceae bacterium | reverse complement strand
TCGGGAAATCGGCGTCGGGCCGCTCGCGCAATTCCGGGATCTTGTTGTGGTCGTCTATCAATACCATTTCTTTGCCCGCGTACTTTGCCATCAGCTCCTTACCGAGCTTATAATTCTCGCAGCCCTTCTCGATATACAGCTTTTCAGGTTCAAACGGTTTCATATATACCTCCGGCTCTAGCTTTGCACGCGAAGCAAATAACATACGCGCCTTCCGCCTTTTATGTAAAACTCTGGAAAAATATATTCCGGGAGATACGCATATGGAAAACAGCAAGATACTGATCGTTGACGTCGGCCGCCCTATCCGCGAGCTTTTGGAGCTCTGCCTCATCAACGCGGGCTTTTCGGCTGCGGCCTGCGGCGACGCGCAACCCGCGCTGAAAAAGCTGCGCGCGCAGAAACCGTAACTACGAGGGCATCATCGCCGCGTACGGCGACGTGATTCGCCTGCAGGAGCAGCGCATCACAATGCTGCAGCAGTTCATCACGCTTCACAGGCAAGTTTCAGCGCTGAAAAACGCGCCCGAATACTAAAACAAAGGCCTCCTTTGGGACGAACCCGGGAGGCCTGTTTGTTATCTTGGGTAATACCAATCGTTCAGCCGATTGAATATACCACAGTCACCGTCGCCGATACGTCAAGCTCGCCTGCCGAAACGGGCGTTTCACGGGCAACTCCCGCGTTATCCGCGGCTTTTGCGTATTCATACACCGGCGAATAGCTGGTACTGCCCTCCGATACCTGAATCACATCGCCGATGGCAAACCCGCCCGCCGCGGCCAAAGTGTCCGCTTTGGCCCTCACTTCCTCCATTGCTTTCGTGAGCGCATCGTTATAAAATGCGTCCTGATCCTCCAGCGCAAACTGTATGGAGTAGTTGGTGTTCGCGCCGCTCTCCGCCGCGATGTCGATGACCTCGCCCACGCGGGTTAAATCCCGCACGGCGATGCGCACGGTGTTGGTCACCGCGTACGCGGTGATTTTACCGTTGCCGCCCGCGCTGTAGTCGTACATCGGGTATACGGAGTATCCGGTCGTGTCGATGTCGTCCTCGGTCAGCCCGGCGGCTTTAAGCGCGTCCATCAGCGCGTTCATCGCTTCGCTGTTGTCGCTCTGCGCCTTTGCGGACTTTTTGTCCTGCGTCACCACGCCCGCGGTCACGTAAGCGATGTCGGGCATCGCCTTGATCGTGCCCGTCGCGCTCACCGTGACGCTGTTGATCGGTGTATTATCGTCGTTCAAATTGACCGTGATGGGCTGCGCTTCCGCCGTTCCCGGGTTTACCGAGCAGCCCGAGAGCGCCGCAGCCAGCAGCAATACCGCCAGCAAGAGCGCCGCTGCATTAACCGTTTTTATCTTTGTTTGCATCATCATTTTGTTTATCCCCCTTTAAATCGGCCTGCGGCTGCACGTTATAATACGGGTATCCCGTCCGCGGATCGTAGTAGGCCCCCGCCGCTCTCGCGGCATCCGCTTTTTCCGCCGCCTCTTTCGCGCGCTTCTTTTTAGAACGCTTCGTAAAGAAAACGATCAGGAATATAATCCCCGCGAGCGGTATCAGCACCGGCGATCCCGCGATCAGGAATACGAGCAGCCCCTCGCCGATGTCGGCCAGCACATTGAGCACCGAGTAAAACCCGCTCGAAATGCGCTCACCCAGCGTCTTCGGCGACGAAGGCTTCACCTCGCTGATTACCTGAACCTCTTGCAGGTATATCGTCACCGATGAATAGTCGATCAGGCTGTCGTAATCGCGCAGGTTCGTTTCGAGCGACTGTATCTCGTAGGATACGTCCGCAAGCGCCTGCTCAAGCGATATGATGTCCTCCAGCGTTGCCGCTTTTTCCAGCAGCGCCTGCAGCCTTTCCTCGCGCGTGCGCAGCGTCTTTAGCTTGGTTTCGATGTCAAAATACTGCAGCGATATGTCCTCGCCGCTGACAGAACTCCTGATCGTCTCGCCCATGTCACCCAAGAAAACCATGAACTCATCGAACTTGTCGCTGGGTACGCGCAGCGTCATCTGCGCGCTGCGGCCCGTGTCCTGCCATTCCTCCGGCTTGGTGCCGGAAACCGACGAGCTTTCCACATAGCCGCCATATTCATTCAACCTGGCGAGAATGCTGTTGTAATCCGCGTCAAAGTTTTCCGTCTGAGCCTCGATGCTTCCGTAGTATATAATCTTGCGTTCTTCTACGGGCTCAAGCATCGCGCTCTCATTATCAACCGTTTCGCCCGCCCCGCCCGATTCCGGCTCAGCCGCAGCCTTCGGCATTTCCGCGTCATATCCCGGTTCCGTGGCGCCCTGCGCCGCTTTGTCCTCCTCGTACGAAGGCGCGCCCGCCTCTACGCTGCTGTTGCCCGTATCCGCGTCCTGCGTCGATGCGCTGGAGCACCCGGTTAAGAGCATTGCGATGACCAGCACCGCCGATAAAACCACCCACCACCACTTTTTCATGGTTTGCCCTCCTTCAAGCTTTTACCCCAAGCTTTTGCTTGGGCGGATAATAAAAATGCGTCCCGATTCTTGCTGAACTTAAGACGCATTCAAAGACTCAATTGTTCCATCAACCTTCAAACAGAATCTCTCTGAGCCGCTGCCGCCCGCGGCTGATGCGCGATTTGACGGTGCCGATACTCACACGGGTGCTCTCCGCAATCTCCTCATACGAAAGCCCGGTGATGTCGCGCAGCACCACCACTGCCCTGTGTTCGTCCGAAAGCATCATAATCGCTTTTTGTATATCCTCGCTGCGCTCGACGGACAGCGCGTGCGTTTCGGGTGAGTCCAAGGCGGCACCCCCAAGCGGCATGCCGCTTTCCATCGCGTATTCCAATGATATCGGCGCGCGCTTGCGCTTTCGCAGGCCGTC
>CAYNFL010000241.1:0-2897 GCA_964396465.1 uncultured Christensenellaceae bacterium | reverse complement strand
AACGCTGAGCCGCTCGCCCACGGCGTGGAGTGTACCCAAGTCCTCATCCATCGAGCGGAAGGGCTGAAACCGGTACATGCCTTCGGCTACCGGCGCGTACCAGCGCGAGTCGGTCGCCGCCATCAGCAGGTATGGCGCGACGACATAACCCGGGAACGCCTCGTTTAACGTGCGCGATATCATGCGGTACGCCTCGTTATCGATGCCCGATACGACGGACGGGTCGTACCCCTGAATCACGGAAATCTCGACGCGGCCGCGCGTCACCTTTTCGAAATGCCGTTTTACGTCCTCCACCGTCTGCCCGGGCGCGATGCGCACATTGACGACGGCTTCGGCGCGATCGGCCAGCACGTTGGGCGCGGAAGAACCCTTGAGCATCGTAGGCGCGACGGTCGTATGTACCATCGCCGCGCCCATGTTCCCCGATGCGAAACCTTTAATCAACAGCTTTTTCGTAAGCAGCAGATTGGCCGCGATCATATTGAGCGGGAATTTCATATACCCGCCCAACGCATCGATCATGACGCGCATCGGTTCATTGAGCGCGTACTTCATCGGGTGCGTTTCGAGCGCGACAACGGCTTTAGCAAGCCTCCCCACCGCGGTCTCTTTAGGGGGCCGCGACGCGTGCCCGCCCGCAGACCTCGCCGTCAGCTTAATATCCGCGTAGCCCTTCTCGCAGATACCGACCGCTGCGATCATAGCCTGAATGCCAAGTACCTTGCCGTTCATCACCGCGCCGCCTTCGTCAAACACGAATTCCAGCCGCACGCCCCCTTCTTCCAGCCGCTTTACGATTTGATGCGTACCAAGGACACCCATTGACTCCTCATCGTGTCCGATGGCGATATAGATGTCGCGTTTTGGTTTAAAACCTTTGCCAATCAGGTATTCCACGCACTCGAATATTGCCGCGGCCTGCCCCTTCATGTCGATCGCGCCGCGCCCCCACACGTAGCCCTCCGCGATATCGCCCGCAAACGCGCCGTACTTCCATTCGCCTTCGCTGCTTTCCTCCACTGGAACGACATCGATGTGCGCCATCATCAGAAACGGCTTTTTATCCGAGCCTGTGCCCTTCCAATGATAGAGCAGGCTGTATTTGTTGATCACCTCTTTTTGCAGCGTACTGTGCGTAAGCGGATAGGCGTCCTCAAGGTATCGGTGCAGCCCGAGAAACTCCTTTTTGTCAAAGCCCTCCATTGTGGTTGACGTAATGGTTTTAAAACGGATCATACCCGAAAGGCGCTTTGCCAATGCGCCTTCATCCAGCGCAATGGGCTCTGGCGATGCAACCTTGGTAAGCTTCGGCTTCTTCCGTATGGTGTTGACAGTAAGCATGGCGATTAGCAGCGCAAGCAGCCCAAGCAGGATATATAATGCGATCAATTGATTCACTTCCTAAATCATTTTTTTCTTGTACATGAGCCATGCGATGGCCACAGCCAGCGCCGACATCACGGGGATCAATATTCCGGATATGCTGTATGTGCCGGGGAACAGCAAAAATATCGCGATCATCAGCGCCAAAGGCGCAACGGCGAGCTTCCAGCTCTTCGATATGAATACCACGCCCAGCGCGCCGAACAGTGCGGGGATCACATAGCCGTTGGAAAGATCGAAAACGACGGACAGCACCTTGTCCGACGCGATCCAGTTCCGTATCGGAACCACGAATATGAGGCCGGCAAGCAGTATCAGCGTGGTCACGATGGACGAAACCGCAACCGCGATCGTGGACAATACCTCGCCCTGCTCGGATGTCGCGCTGATGCCCGCCTTTTTCATCGCCACCTGCGCCGCGGGCACCTTCATGTTGGCGAGGTTGCCCGTGACGAACGCGAGGTACGTGCCACCGGAGCCGATCATCGGTGAGTAGTTGAACACCTCGATGAGGCCGACTGCCCAATACATCGGTATGACCGCGATTGCGCCTTTCCACAGCGATTGCGTTTCGGGCGTCACCCCGTATATCAGGCAATACAGCAGCGGCACGGCGATGAGCAGCAGCAGCGCGGCTGCCGTCCAGATGCGCCCGACGCGGTGCGTCATCTCGTCGTACTCACCCAGCATCAGCCCTTGTTTGTTTGCCATGTTACATCCCTCCCGTAAACAGCGTGTGGTAAACAACCGAAATCAGTATCGCTCCCACCATTGAAACCGGCAGCGCGAAATTCTCGAGCCATTTCGCTTTGGTCAGCTTGATGGCCGCGCCGAATATCAGCATCAGCGCCACGCTTGTCAGCAGCGTCAAAAGCTGCGCCTGCCCGTTTACCGTTACTGCGGCATCCGCAAGGCCTCCGAACGCCGCAATGCCCTTTGCGATGAACTGCCCGCCGAACGATAATGCCCATAAACATCGCGTCGCTGAAGGTGGTGCTCCACCTGGAGTCGTTCCGGCTGATCTCTGCGAGCTTGGCCTGATATTTCTTGAAACCGAAGAGGTTGAATACCGGCCCCGCCAAAATGCCGATCGTCATGATCCACATGATGCTCGCGAATATATCCTGCGTCATCACAAAGGCATTGGGGTCGGCGGATACAGCCTTGGCAGCGTCCACCACCGCTTTTGCGGCGGTCGTTTCATACGTCATGGAACCGATCACCGAAAGCCTGATCCACGACAGCGGGTTGCCGATCGTATACGCGAGGGTGATCATCGCGAGCACGATGGGCACGGAGGGCAGTATGGAAAACGTGCCGCTCGAAACGGCTGCCTGCTTCATCGCTTTGGCGGAAATGCCGAGCTGTTTGCCGCGCCTGACCGCGCGCATGAGGAAAAAGACCGACTGCGCGAGCACGAAAAGTATGACGGCACCGCCGATGATATACAGGTAAGCGCTTTCTCTGAAATCGTCCAAAAGAATCACTTCCTTATGAATTGATTGATAATG